>JAYVUD010000158.1:0-13387 GCA_043788335.1 Chloracidobacterium sp.
TTTTTGTACAAATAATGACTGAGGGCAAGATCGACAATCCGCGGGCCGAGATCGATGCGATCGACGGCGAACTGCTCCGTCTGTTGAATAAGCGGGCCGACATTGCTCTGCGCGTCGGGGCCACGAAGGCGGGGAACAAAACCTCGCTCTGCGATCCGCATCGTGAACGCGAAGTCCTGGCCCGGATCCGGGCAGAAAATCCTGGCCCGTTTGACGATCGGAGCGTGGATAGCATCTTTCAGCGGATCATCGACGAATCGCTCCAGCTGCAGCAAGGCGCTTTCGGCACGTCGGCGTCGGAGCCGGCTGAGCCGAAAGACATTTCGGTGAAAATGGCCGGTCATTCGCGAGTAGCATTTCTCGGCGAACGCGGCACCTTCAGCGAGGAAGCGGCCCTGAACATTCTGGGCGAAGACTGCGAAACTGTTTCGATGCCGACGTTTGAGGACCTCTTCAAGGCGATCGAGTCGGGCAAGGCTGACTATGTCCTGACGCCGCTTGAAAACAGCCTGATCGGCTCGGTCCATCGATGCGTCGATCTGTTGCTCGAAAGCTCGCTCCATATCGTCGCCGAGATAATTTTGCCCGTCTCGCATTACCTGATAGCGTGCGATGAGGCGACGATCGACAGTATTCGGACAGTCGAATCGCACCCGGCGGCGCTTGCTCAATGCACCAGATTCTTCACTGCTTATCCGGACTTGAAGCGCGTAGCCGCCGACGATACCGCCGGCAGCGTTCGCCGTGCCGTCGAGAGCGGCGATGTCACGCGTGCCGGCATCGGCGGCAAACGCACCGCCGAGATATACGGCGGCAAAATATTGCGTGAGCACGTCGAGGATAATCTTGAAAACTACACGCGATTTGCCCTGTTATCGCCAGTCGCCGACGAATCGGGATTGGGCACCAAGATCTCGCTCGTCATGCGGCTCAAGAATCAGCCGGGTTCGCTCCACGGTGCTCTCCGGCCGTTCGTGCGCCGCGGCGTCGACCTGCACAAGATCGAGAGTCTACCGATCCGATCGTCGCCGGGCGAATACAATTTTTATCTCGACGCGTCGGTTCCGGCGAACCCCGGCGAGATGAGCGGGGCTCTGGACGAGGTCCGCGAACTTGCTGTCCACGTGAGGGTGCTCGGTCGTTATTCATCTACCCGGGTGGCGTCTACCCACAAATAGCAGTTTTATCGTTTATGATTATCGTTCTCAAACCAAATCTTGACACCGACAGCCGCGAATATCAGCGGATCGAAACGCACGTAAACAATTTTCAAAATATCGAGATCCTCGTTCACAACTTTCAGGGAACCGAAAAACTGCTCACAGAACTCCACCTGATCGGCAACACGGCAGCACTTTCGCTAGACGAGATCAGAACATTTCCGGGGGTGGATCAGGCCATTCGTGTATCCGAGGAATACCGCGTCCTCGGCCGCCATAAGAACGATAGCCGGCCAAATAATTTCACCTATAACGGCGTCAATTTTAGCCAGGACAACCTGAACGTATTCGCGGGCCTTTGTGCGGTAGACTCGCGTGAGAGCGTCGAGGCGATGATGCTCGCATTGCAGCAGCACGGCCAGGTTTGTACCAGGATGGGGGCGTACAAACCGCGAACGAGCCCGTATTCGTTTCAGGGCCACGGCAAAAACTGCCTGCCGTACGTTTTCGAACTAGCGGGAAAATACGGCATTAAGGTCGTCGCGATGGAGGTCACACACGAATCGCACGTCGACGAGATCACCGAGGCCCTCAACGCGACCGGTAACCCGACGGGCGTGATGCTGCAGATCGGGACGCGGAATACGCAAAATTTCGAATTGCTCAAGATCGTCGGCCGCCAGCAGCAATTTCCCGTACTGCTCAAACGCGGTTTCGGTATCACCCTCGACGAGTCGTTGCATGCCGCCGAATATCTCGCGAGCGAGGGTAACCAGATGGTGATCTTCGGCCTTCGCGGAATGAAGACAAACATCGGCGATCCGCACCGGAACCTGGTGGATTTTGCCCATATTCCGGTGGTCAAACGCCTTACGCGAATGCCGGTCTGCATCGATCCGTCACACTCAGTCGGCGGGCGTTTTCGCAGTTCAGACGGCATTCTGGACATCATGCACATCACCGCCCAGGGCGTGATTGCGGGTGCAAATATGATACTCGTGGATTTTCATCCGTCTCCGAACAAGGCCGTGGTCGACGGCCCGCAAGCTCTGCGGATCGAGGAACTCGGTACGTTCCTCGATGACATCCGGATCGTCAGAGACGCATTTGCGCGGCGGCTGGCACTGCATTCGAGCCTCTAGTGACACGGGGTGAGATCGGTTTTAGGGCGTAATTACGGCATTGATCGTTGCTGTGGTAGAATTCAGCTATTCTCCTCGCCTAAGCTCATGCAAACATTGTATTTGATCAGACTTAAGGCGAGCGGTTTTACCAAATGCTGAAATCTCCGATCCATGATCTTGTTCTGTTCTTTGACCTCGAATGGGTCCCGGACGCTGCCGGGGCCAAGCGGCTGTTCGATCTGCCGGACGACACGACTGAGATCGAGGCGATGGAACGCCTGTGGGAACACTCGCCGCAGTTTGACGCTGAGAAAAATCCGCGGCCGTTTCTCAAGTACATGTTTTCGCGGGTTGTATCGATCGCCTTTCTGTCGCGAAAGCCGGTCTTTCGCGACGGCGAGCCGATGATCGAATTTTCGCTCAATTCCCTGCCAAAACTGCCTCTCGAATCTGATGACGTCGACGAAGCCGCAATAATCGAGCGTTTCCTCTACATTCTAGGAGGCCGCCGGCCGCAGCTAGTCGGCTATAATTCGGCTGAGTCTGATCTGCAGGTGCTCATTCAGCGGGGTATGATCAACGAGATCACCGCACCGGAATTCAATAAGCGGCCGGATAAGCCATGGGAAGGGCCCGACTACTTTGATTCGCGAAACAGCGAGGCCCATCTGGACCTATTGAAGAAATTTTCGGGCGGTGCGATGTCGCCGAAACTCGACGAATTTGCCAAACTCTGCGGATACCCCGGCAAGATCGACGTCAAGGGCGACCAGGTGACCAGTCTCTGGCTCGCCCGCGACATAACCAAGATCGTCGAGTATAACCAGATCGACACGCTCAACACATACCTTGTCTGGCTGCGGGTCGTGTATTTTGTGGGAAGATTGACTGAAGAACAGTATTTTCTAGAACTCGAGCAGTTTCGCGAGTTTCTCGAAGCCGAGGTTCAAAAGCCGGAGAAAGCGTTTATCGGCGAGTTTTTGGCGAAATGGCCGGCATGATCTATGGATAGTATCTCGAGGCGTTTCGCCCGGACAATTTTTGGCAAAGTGCTGCCGCGCACGGCTTATCCGGTCCTGAACGGACCGCTCAAGGGTGCGAAGTTCATCCTCGGGGCACTCTCGGGCGAGGGCGGCGGAGCGTCTGTCTACTTTAACCGAATGGAAGCCGAGCAGACCGCCTCAATGATGAACGAAATCCGCCCGGGAGGGACGTTTTTCGATATCGGAGCTAATGTCGGTTACTATTCGATCCTCGCGTCGCGGCTCGTCGGCCCGACCGGCAAAGTTGCGGCATTTGAGCCGCTCGTTCGCAATCTGTCTTATCTGCAGCGGCACGTAGAACTAAATCATGCCGACAATGTCCGAGTCCTGCCGTTCGCCCTATCGAGCGAGAACACGATCGTCTCGTTTTCGATGGGCCCGAACAGTGCAATGGGCCATCTCGACAAAGACGGCGGCGGCGAAGTGCTGGTCCCGACCGTCACGCTCGACGAGATCGCCGAACGCCTCGGCCTGCTGCCGGACGTGATGAAGATGGATGTCGAGGGAGCCGAGATGGATGTGTTCAGCGGAGCGACACGTGTGCTGAGCATGGCAAAACCGGTGATCTTTCTTTCGACCCACTCGGATAATCTGCGAACCGAGTGTCTCGCGTTTCTCAACGGGCTCGGTTATTCGGTCACATCGCTCATAGCGGATGCAGACTCGCACGAGTTTATCGCCCGCTTCAACGGCTAGTCCGTTACCTATGGACCTCTACACCATCTACAACGAAAATTGTATCGATACGCTTGCCCGGATGCCGGACGGCATGCTCGATATGACGATCACCAGTCCGCCGTACGATGATCTGAGAGATTACAACGGCTATCATTTTCCGGTCGAGGAGATCGCGGCTGGCTTATTCGCCAAGACCAAACCCGGCGGTGTTGTCGTCTGGGTCGTCGGTGACCGCACCGTCGGCGGCAATGAGACGCTGACCAGTTTTCGACAGGCGATCACGTTTCAGGACGCCGGATTCAACGTCCACGACACGATGATCTACGGTAAGAATAATCCGATCCCGAGCGATTGCGGCAAGCGTTACCGGCAGGCGTTCGAGTATATTTTTTGTTTTAGCAAAGGCCGGCCTGAGACATTCCACCCGATAATGCAGCCGATCAAGCAGGAAAAGGCGTTCAAATCTTTTCGAATCACCAAGGTTGGCCGCAACGACCTCGCCCACGACCACGTCGCACCCAAAGAACGAAAGGTCAATAACATCTTTTTCTACAACGTCGGCACCTCAAGTTCGAAAGACAAGATCGCGTTCGAACACCCTGCCATTTTCCCGGAGAAACTTGTCGAAGACCAGATCCGGACTTGGACCAAGCCCGGCGACCTCGTCTACGATTGTTTCATGGGCAGCGGCACCACGGCGAAGATGGCCCATCTGCTGAAACGCCGTTGGCTAGGCTCTGAAATTTCGGCGGAATACGTCGCTATCGCGGAGCAGAGGCTTAACGGTTATCTTGATGCTCATAAAATGTCAGCTGCGAAATGACAACCAACCGCGTCTTCCGCGCGTCTATACATTTGGCGACCCATAACTTACATTCCGGACATTTGCCGGACACAAGAGGTTCTGATGAAAAAATTGATATTTGCGGCCATGTTGGCTCTGAGTTTTTCGCTGATGGCCTATGCCCAACCGCGACCGGTAGCGCAGTCCGCCAATACAGCCGCAAGTAAACATGCTCCCGAATCGTTCCCGGCACGATACGACGGCGGTCTGGTTGGTTTTAACAGCAAAGAGGCCGGCACGCTCAAATTTGACGACGCCAATTTCCGTCTGGTGTTTTTTGGAAAGTCAGGCAAGGAGATGTTCTCTCTTCCGTATGATTCGTTTCTGGTCATTTACCCCAGTTCACAGTCGGTAACCTCGACCACCGGCAATGTTGTCAGTCATATTCCGCTGCCCGGTGCGGGCCTCGCGAGTTTGATTAAGGAAAAACGCCGTTACATGATAATCCAGTACGATGACCCAGACGTCGCAGTAAAAGGTGCCGTGAATTTCCGCATAGACGACAAGGACCTACTAGACTCGGTCATTCAGACTCTCGCTGACAAGGCAAAACTGACCCAACGCGGCGACGCCTATTACCGGCCTCGAGCCGTGAAACCGGGAACCTAATTGATGTCGCCAAAGCTGTGCTGCAGTATCGCAGCGATGGCGATGGAGGCCGTTTCGGCACGAAGTATCCGCCCGCCAAATGTGACGATCGAGATGTTGTTTCCGCGTGCAACCTCAAGTTCACTATCATCCCAACCGCCCTCGGGTCCGACGAAGGCGGTTATTTTTTTGCCCGCGATCTCGCCGGGCATTGACGTTCCGTTTCTCTCGGAAAATAGGATCCGCAGGCCGCCTTCTTCGTCGTTAACCCTTGCAAAAGCGGTAAATTCAACCGGTTCTCCGATCGTCATCAATGTCGCACGCCCGCACTGTCGGGCTGCATCAATGCCGATCTTGTGCCACCGTTCTCGCCGTCGCTCACCGTCTTTCAGTCGGACGTCGCAGCGTGTGGTGATCAGCGGAACGAGGCGTGTCACGCCGAGTTCGACGCATTTCTTGACGACCAGGTCAAACTTTTCGCCTTTCAATATCGCCGCCGCGAGGGTCAGATCTAGAGGCGATTCGGGGGCTGTGGGCTCGACCTTTCGAACCAGCAACAGCTCTGCCGATTTTTTTCCCACGGATTCGACGCGGCAGAGAAACTCGCCGCCTTCGCCGTCGAAGATGCATATCTGGTCGCCGGCAGCGTGACGCAGCACGTCGCGGAGATGATGTGCCTCGGTCTCGCTGAGCGTGACCGGATCGCCGACAGCCGCAGAATTTGGTGCGTAAAATCTGTGCATCAGGCATCGTCTCCCGGCTGAATTCGGCCAAAGCGTTCGACAAAGTCAGCGGACCGCTGCCGGAGTTCGACCCAGTCGGCAAAAAAGTCGGGCGTTTGCAGCCAGACCGATATCCAGTGCGATATCTCCAGATTGACCTGCCGAATCGTGTCGTTGGTGGTTCCGCTCTCAATGATATCGTGGACGCCGCGTTTGCCCCGAAGTGCGGTTTCGCGGACAAGGCGTAATCCCTCTTTGTCATTGTCGGAGCGAAATTTCCGGCGTAAATTATCGAGATCTCTCAGCGTGCGGAGCGCTGACCGCAGATCTGAAAGTTGGAGGATGTTCCTGAACATCGCATCGTACGGCGTGTCGGCCGACCGCGTTAGATACAACTCCATTATCTCGGAATGTCGTAATTCCGCACCTTCATCAGCGAGCAGTCGAGCGATGATCATAGGCGAATCGACGGCGGATCGCCCGAACCTGTCGGTCACGACCATCTCGATCGCCTCGATCTCGGCCGCACCGACGTTCTCGCAGTCGAGCTTTTCCCAAACCTCGATGATCAGTTCGTCTTTTGTACGGGCTTGCCACATCGTCGGGTCAGGTCAATCGTCGATCTCAGCCACGCGGCGGGCAACCTTGATCAGGTTGGTCGACGAATGGTCTTTCGGGTCACCGACGATCGCCACGCGTCCGCCGACACTCGCGATAACCTCCCGTTCGGGTACCGTCTCGGCGGTGTAGTCAGTGCCCTTGGCGTGAAAATCAGGCCGGATCGCGAGGATCAGTTCGGTCACAGTCGGTTCGTTAAATATTGTGACGTAATCGACGCTTCGCAGAGCCGCGACCAACTCTGCACGTTCATCTTCCGGCACGACGGGACGCCCCTCGCCCTTGAGCCGTCGTGCCTGTACATCGGAATTTACGCCGACGATCAAAACGTCACCAATGTTTCTCGCTCCGGCCAGATACCGCGCGTGGCCGACATGAAACAGGTCAAAGCAGCCGTTCGCGAGCACGATGCGACGGCCCGCCGACCGCTCGGCCGTCACGGCCTCGATCAGTTGTTCACGTCCGAGAATGGGAGAAGCATGATCAGCCATCGTGTTTGTTTCTAAGCCGCCGGTTTCGAGACGCCATGGCGGCCGTCGGAACGCAGCGACCCTATTAATTCCGCGGCTGAGATCGTCGCTGTACCCTTTTTCATTACAACCAGGCCGCCGGCGTGATTTGCGATCCTCGCCGCATCGGCAAAGCTCATTCCGGACGCCAGCCCGAGCGAGTAAACGGCGATGACCGTATCGCCGGCACCTGTCACATCTACGGCCTCGGGCGAGCCGACCGCGTCTATCTGCAGCGGCGGGTGGCCGGCTTCGATAAGCAGCATTCCCTTGCTACCGTTGGTAACGAGCAAGGCATCGAGGTTAAATCTCTGCCTCAGAGCCTCACAGTCCGCCGTCGTAAAGCCCTTGCCGAGCAGTTGCTCGACCTCCTCTTGATTCGGCGTCGCCGAGGTGGCGTTCTGAAACTCCGCCAGACGAAATCGCGAATCGACCGTTAGCGGTATCCGCCGATCGCCCGCAATTCGTCGGGCAGCGTCAAACAAGGCGTCATCGGCCACGCCGTAGTTGTAATCCGATATAATGATCGCATCGGCCTCTGCCGCCGCCGCTTCCAGGTTGGCTATAAGCCGACCGCGAATATCATCAGATAGACCGACCGGGTTTTCGTAGTCAACGCGTATGACCTGCTGCCGGACCGCGTGCTTCTGGCCCGCGAGTATCCGCACCTTGGTGGTGGTCGTGATGCTGTCATCCGCGATCACAAATCCGGTCTCAACGCCGCATTTTTGTAGTTCACGGCGAAGAGCGACGCCATTCGCATCGTTTCCCGTCACTCCGACCGCAATGGCTCCGCCACCAAGCGAAGCGACGTTTGCCGCCGCGTTAGCCGCAGCACCGGGCAATGTGACGGTCTGGTCGTGCCGAAGGATAAACACTGGTGCCTCACGTGACACTCGGTCGATCGTACCGCTCAGATATTGGTCGGCCACGAGATCGCCAAGGATCACCACCTTTTTAAGGCGAAAGCTCTCGTTGATTGTGATTTCTGATTCGAGCATCGGACCAATGAAAAAATACTACAAAACCGCACGATAGACAAAAATGGCTGACGACACACGAGTGTCGCCAACCATTTAAGCAAAGATCATTACCAACAAAATTAGTGGGTATCGTAGCTCGCGATCGGGAAATCGTTTGACGTTCCCCACTGCTTAAACAACAATCCGCCGTCCGAACTCTTCAGGACGTAAAACACGCCATTTGAGTCACGCCAAATGGCGATGTCCGCCTTGCCGTCACCGTCATAATCTCCCTGAACGCAAAGATCCGTGCCGGTCAGGCCGAAACTAGCAGTCTTGAGTTGGCCATTGGAGCTCTGCAGAATATACCAAACGAGATTCGATGTTGGCGTCGCACCTTCGCGAACGACCGCAACGTCCGTCTTGCCGTCGCCGTCATAGTCGCCGGGAACGACAAGGTCGTTGCTCAGGCCCCATGAGGCAACAAACAGGCCGCCATCGCTGCTGCGAAGAGCATAAAATGTCGCCTGAGACGTCGGGGTCGCACCGGGACGCTGAACTGCGAAATCAAACTTGCCGTCGCCGTCATAATCTCCCGGAGCTGTGAAATCGGTTGAAAGGCCAAACTGTCCCGCCATGATCGACTGATTCGAACTCCTGAGCACGTACCACGTCATCGCACCGTTTGAACGACGCACAACCGCAACGTCCGTCTTGCCATCGCCATCATAGTCACGAGCAACCGGTTCGTCACCGGTCATTCCCCACTGAGTGGCCGAGAAAGTGTTACCGTTACTGTTCAGCCGATACCAGATGCCGGTCGTGTCGCGCCAAACCGAAATATCACCCTTACCGTCTCCGTCGAAATCGCCCGGAACCATAAAATCTTCGTTCGCGATCCCAAATGCCTGATAGGTCTCACCACCAGCGCTCTTGGTGATGTACCACATATTCGTGCTCGGACGAAATACCGAAAAGTCCGCCTTTCCGTCGCCATCAGTGTCGAGTGCCTTGCGCAATGACAACTGCGAATAGGACGTGATCGAGAGTAACATCGCAACGGCAACCAATACAGTAATCTTGCGGCCTGCGGCAAAAAGATATTTCATCATGTTTTCCTTTGAGTAAATACTGGCTAAAAGGGCTTTGGCAAAGTCAGCCAAAAGATTAGCATTAGAAACTATACCACTAATCCACCCGTTCCTGCAACAATTTCATTTGGCATTTTAAGGAAGCAGCCGCTGCCAAAATCCGCCCATTTTCATTCAATTACTAAGCTTAGACGCAATCGACCTGAGATTAGTTGGTAATCGTCTGCACTTTATTTCGATCAACTCCGGCTCTGGATGATCGTAAAATTCTGGCCGCCGAGGCTGATGTTCGCCGACCGCGTTACGGTCGGGTTGACAGTGACGCGAAATGTAAATGTTCCGCTGCCGCTCATCGTGTCGCTCGATAAGATCTTGATCCACTTTACGGGGCTCTTAACGAAGTAATCGCAATTCGTCCCGGCCGTGACGTTAACGGTAAACACGCCGCCCTTTGTCGGCACGGTCAGCGAGCTCGTCGGCGTATTAAACGAACAAACCGTCTGGTTTCGGAGTGCCTGATTGACGTTAAGGCGGCCGCCCGTCTTAACGATACCTGTCCAGGCCGCGATCGGATCGACGGTATTGAGTAACGTTGCCTTGAGCGAAGCAACCGATAAACTCGGGTTATATGCTGACAGTAATGCAACTGCTCCGGTCACGTGTGGCGTTGCCATCGACGTGCCGCTCAGGGTCGCCGTCGCGGTTGTCGACGTATTGTACGTGCTAAGCACGCCGGAACCCGGAGCCGCGAGATCGACGCTTACGAGGCCATAACTCGAAAAACTCGATTTCGTATCCGTCGATGTCGATGACGCTACCGCTATGATACTGGGGCTTGTATACACGCCCGGATACGAGATGCCCGGATTGGTGTCGTTGTTATTATTATCGTTCCCGGCAGCAAAAACGTTGACGATGCCGGCATCGCCCATCCCGTCGATGCCGTCTTTTGTAGCTTGGTCGTAACCGCACGCTTCGCCGCAATTGCCGTACGAGTTATTTGTCGCACGGATATTGACACCACGAAGTTTCATCATTCGAATATAGGCGTAAGCGTTTACCAGCATCGCGGAGGTCGAATCGGTACCTGCCGGGCTGTAGATCTTGATCGGCATGATCTTGACGCTCCAGTTGACGCCGACGACACCGATGCCGTTATTGCCCACCGCTCCGATCGTTCCCGCTGTGTGCGTACCGTGTCCGCCCGCATCGTCGATCGGATTAGAATCGTTATAGAAAAAATCCCATCCATTCACATCGTCGATCTTTCCGTTATTGTCATCATCAATTCCATTGTTCGGGATCTCGCCGGGGTTTACCCAGGCGTTTGCCGCCAGATCCTGATGCGTGTAGAGCATCCCGGTATCGACATCAGCCACGACCACGCTTGAACTACCGGTCGACAGGTCCCACGCGGTGGGTGCGGAGATCTTGGTCAGGCCGTACATTCCGGCTAGGGTAAATGATGGGTCGTTTGGCATTGCAAGGATGTGATAGTAGAAATTAGGTTGTGCAAACTCGACGCCGTCCAGATCCATGTACCGAGAGATCGCCTTGTCGATGGTCAGTCCGTCGGGCAGCGAGACACGCTGCCAACGGGTATCGCCGAGATCCTCGATGACCGCCGCACCGATCGACCGGTTGGCAGCACGTGCTCTCGCACTTGAGGCACCGTCCGTAAATTTGACCAGCAACTCGCCCTTGACCCACGGCGAGGCCGATTTTTGAGCAAAGCCCGCCGTCGCAACCAACAGCAATAAAATTAAGGTAAAAAGGAGTTTGATGTTGCTCATTTCAGCCCTCTATATCGGGATACCCGGACAGTGCCGCGAGGGGCACGAAAAATACAGACTGACCGAAAAGTATATTGCCAATCAGTGCTCGAGTGCAATCAAAAACGAAGTCAACTACGGGGAAGGAAAATGGGGCGGCTAGTGGGATTCGAACCCACGACATCCTGAACCACAATCAGGCGCTCTAACCGCTGAACTATAGCCGCCATATCCAGTTTTTGATCTTAGATCTTGGGTTGCGGATCCAGGGGCAATCACATGACCGATCCATAGTCCGAAATCCCAAATCCAAGATCACCAATGGTACCCCCGGCACGACTTGAACGTGCGACCCACAGCTTAGAAGGCTGTTGCTCTATCCAACTGAGCTACGGGAGCATATCAAAAAGCAATTAATAATACTATCGATTGCCCCGCCGCAAGTCAAATTTTTTGAGCCGAAGATGCTTTTCGCTCGTCGATCTTGGCGATGATCTGGTCAAAAACCTCGGTCAGGTCGAGTTCGCTCGTGTCGATCACGACCGCGTCATCGGCGATCGTAAGTGGCGAATCTTCGCGTGTTACGTCTCGATGGTCCCGCTCGTTGATCTCGGCCAGCGTCTGCCCAAGTGTCGTCAGATGCCCTTTCAACTGTTCCTCTGTATGGCGGCGGCGAGCACGTGCCTCGGGCTTGGCGGTCAGGAAAAATTTGATGTCGGCTTTCGGGAACACGATGCTGCCGATGTCGCGACCCTCGAGCACGCAACCCTCGGGTGCCGCTAGACCGATCGCTCGCTGATGCTCGACCATTATCCGGCGAACTTCCGAAATAGTGGAAACGACTGACGCCGATTGGGCCGCCTCCTGCGTGCGAATGTCGATCGAAACGTCGTCACCGTCGAGAATTATCTTCAACGCGTCGGGCTCGCCCACCAACTCGATCTTGGCATTTTCGGCAATATCGGCTACCTTTTCGATCTCGTCAAAGCTTACGCCCGCGCGCCTCACGGCAAGAGCGACCGCCCGGTACATCGCTCCGGTATCGAGGTACAAGAGCCCGAGCTTGGTTGCGAGCATCTTGCCGAGTGTTGATTTGCCCGCTCCGCTGGGGCCGTCGATAGCAATTATCATCAGTTCATGAAATGTTCCTTTTGATCTTCGAAGCTAGTTTATCAAAAACCAATTCGTATGACTTCTCGATGAGTGTTTTTAGTTCCTCGGTAGTGACAGTGTCGCGGTTTTTGATATGGACCCAACCGTAACGGCCGACATAAGCGGCTGGGGCAATTCCCGGGCGTTCCGTGAGCTCGGCAAAATCCTCAGGCGTGCATTTGAGCGAGACGCCCGCCGCGTTCGAGTCGGCCCCGGTCACGCAGAACATCTTTTCGCCGACGCAAAAACAGAGGTCGGCTCCCCATTTGATATCCTCAGCCGCACCGCGAAACGCGAGGCAAAATTTCCGAAGTTGGTCGAGATTCACTTCTGCGGTTTTCCTTTGCGATCTTTGCGTCTTTGCGTGAGGTCGCTTTACCCAACAATTTCTCCAAACGCCCGAACAGTCTCGCGGACCATCTCGGCCGACACGTCGCAATGCGTGACCATCCGGATCGCGTCGCCGAAACCGATCGCCAAAATGCCTTTTTCTTTCAGCTTTTCGCAGATCTCCGCTGATGTTTTGCCGGTGCCGGCGATATCAAAGATAACGATGTTCGTCGCGACCCGTTCGGCATCGATGGCGACGCCGGGGACCGCGGCGAGGCCGGCGGCGAGAGCCTTGGCATTGGCGTGATCCTGGTGCAGGCGTTGCGGCGACCGCTCGAGAGCGATCAGGCCTGCGGCCGCAAGGATACCGGCCTGCCGCATACCTCCGCCAAATCTTTTTCGCCAAATGCGTGCCTCGGCAATAAACTCGTTCGAACCGACCAGCATCGACCCGACAGGTGCCCCGAGCCCTTTTGAAAGGCAAAATTGGACCGAATCGCAATGCCGTGTCAGATCGGCGACCGATGTGCCGAGAGCGACCGACGCGTTGAAAATTCGTGCCCCGTCCATATGGACCGGAAGACTGCGTTCGTGGGCGTTAGTGCAGATATCGGCGCATTCGTCCGCCGTCATCACGCTGCCGCCGCCGAAATTATGCGTGTTTTCGAGACAGATAAGGCCCGTTCGCGACGAATAGTACGGCCCCTCGACGTGCAACGCCGCAGCGATCTCGCCCCACGTCAACATCCCTGTCGGAGCGGCACTCCGAATACCGCGGATCGTCACACCGGAGG
>JAYVUD010000159.1:0-11089 GCA_043788335.1 Chloracidobacterium sp.
CTCTACAAACCGACCGTCAACATCGCCATCGGCACGACCTACATTCAAGACCTCAAAGACCAGTTCGGCGTCCTCAACGAGGCCATCGCCGCCAGCTACAACGGCGGCGAGGACAACGCGACTCGCTGGCTAAACCGCACCAAGCCAAAGGATCCCGGCGTATTCACCGCCGAGATCGGCTTTGCCGAAACCAAGAATTACGTTTTCAAAGTAATGACAAACTACCGTATGTACAAGGCGTTGTGCGACGAAAATCTGAACCGGAAGTAGTATTTGCGGCCCCGCCGTTCGCCGATAACCTTATTGCCTGTCATCATGATGCACAATACATCATGATGCACATTTTATTGACTGGTATGAGAATTTCGGCTTATAATGTGCATATAATGAGAACAATCTCGAAAAACAAATCCGAATTGGCGGGAAAGCGAAGCCGCACTGTGCGTAAGACCATAACTTTGGATGGGGACCTGGCCCAGGATATCACTTCATTTATGATCGAAAGGGGTTCGAGTGAAAAGGTTGTCATCAATGACCTGATCAGAAGCGGGATCATCCACGAAAGGACGCAGTCGCGGAAACAGAAGGAGTTTGCGTTGCCGAGTTTTCCGAAAGGTATCGGTGAGATATCGCGTAAGGAACTGAATGTTCTTCTGGACGAGATATGAAATACATTCTCGACTCGAACATCTTGATCTATCTAGCTTTTGGATCCGCTCCTGAACATGCCGCGGCAAAAGCCGTTACAGACAAAATAATTAACGCCGGCAATGTAATTATCTTGACGGAAGCGGTGATCTTGTCTTTCCTCAGGATCTCGACGCTCCTGAAACCGACACCATTGACGCCCCACGAAGCTCGATCGTTTATTGACGCATTGTTGAGCTATCCGAAAATTCAATTGTTCACGCCAACCATTCAGCACTACCGCAATTTCGGTGCGCGGCTTGAGAACGGCGGAATCAGCGGAAATTTGATCATGGACGCCCATTTAGGTGAAGTCTCAATGTTGACGAATTCGACAATTGTCACGAACGACGATGATTTCGAGAAGATGCCAGGCGTGAAGTTCATCAAGATCTGAAAAACGTCTTTCAATAGAGTACCTCAGGCAGTGCAACGGCGGCGAGGACAACGCCACCCGCTGGCTCAACCGCACCAACCCCAAAGACCGAGGCGATTTCACCGCCGAGATCGGCTTTGCCGAAACCAAGAATTACGTTTTCAAAGTAATGACAAACTACCGCATGTACAAGGCGCTGTACGACGAGAACCTGAATAGGAAATAACGCTGATCTCGGCCGTTGGATGTCCGACAAACATCAGCTTGTCGCACGCCTATGCTCCCACCGGACTCACGAACAAACCACTCGTCATCGCTGCTCCGTTTTGATCCGTCACCCGCAAAAGTTATGAATATTTAGTAAGAATCAGCCCAAAAGTCGGAATATTTATTACCGAAAGTTAAAGTGGGACAAAAGGTGGGACGAGTTAAACCGTTGAATTTGTTGACCTAAAGATGTTTTGTCCCATGTCCCACGGTTTTTCTAATTTTCGGCTTCCTCCTCGGGACAAGCCTCGGGACCGAGGAACCCATTGACAACATCCAGCTTAACCCATTTTGCCCCGCTGTCCCGCGATTTTATTCGCTTCGCATCGTCCTGAAATAGGTTGTCACACGGCCGTAAGTCCGGATTAGGATCGACATGTCGCTTTCTGGTTTTCAAAGATCAAGTTTCTATTCAAATTATACCACTCGTGTCAAGCACAGGTGTACGTCGCGAATATGCAACACCCTTTTCGGTCTACGGGCTTTGCCCGCTCGAATTGCGGCCGCGGCTACGCGCGTCCGTAAGACCGCCATATGGACCCACCGAGGCCTCACCGACAACGGCCTGGCGGTAGTGCCGCTGGGATGGTTGTGGGGCGAGTGACGGCGTGGCAAGCCATCGCCGCAGGGTCAGGCCGGCGAGCCGCGGGGACTAGAATCCGGCGACGAAGCACGGACTTAGACGAGTAACGGAGCACCGATGGAACCTCTGGCTCTTTAAGAGATCCATGTTTGGAACTTCTCTTTTATTGACCATACGCCGGATTCTTTCTCCAGGAGCACCACATTTCCCTCACCGCACAAAGGACATAGAACAATTTCAATATCGACGAACGCTTGGGTTCTGTTATTGTTGAAGCCAATATTAGACAGACGAATTACATGAGCGGCATCAGAAAGATTCTTTTTGTAGAAGGAAACCATCTGTTTTGTGTCTTGGGCTTTCTTTAGCTCATACGCGTCAAAGAGAACGTACTTTATCGGAAGATCGAAATTAGGGCTAAGAATTGCCGATCGCATCTGCTTTGACTCGTAATCCCGGAGTGTTTCTTCGCTCACAGATGGATAGTATTTCTTCATATCCAGAACGGCCTCTTCTGTCGTTTTGATTTTTACACAAACGCTTACCTCACATGAAGATGTTTGCTTCTGTATCGCGAGCGACTTTGCGTTCCTCGTGGCGATCAACTCATTCAACAGTGCAGAGTACACTGCATACTCGTCAGATTCTGCGGAAGTCGTCGGCTCCGATTGCGAAACAGCAGGAGGGCTAGATGGCATGTCGCGATAGATTGACAAACAGGCACTCGTTGCAGTGACCACAATTACAACAATAATGATGATTGGCTTAGATACCTCTATTTTCATAATCAATAGGCGCTATCGATCAAGCAATACGACGCAAACGTCAATCTGCAGCCACCCGTTCTTGCAGGCGGTACTGAATATATCTGCTGCGTGCCCCGCCCTCGTATTCGACGTTTCAGCGATCGACCGGGTCACGACCGACGTTGGAGCGGTAGGACCCGAACTCGAGCCCTTCTTTCATCAATAACGATCAAGGATCCCTTTTCGAGCGAGTCTTCGTACGCCAACAGCACCGAAAACACAGTACTTGAGAGTCTGGCAGGAAGAATACCTTGTGCTCGAACCTGAATAACACTCGGGCTTTCGGCTCGGGACAATGCCAGCATGGCGCCGAAATCAAGGTCGTGCGTAAAGACAATATAATCACCCTTACGAGCAAAATCCATGATCACGTCGTCCGCGGCACGAGGATCGCCGACCGCAGACCAGTGAACAGATTCAATCCCTCGCGAAGCAAAAGCCGCGATCCAATCGGGCGATAGGTTCATGTCGATCAGGATCTTCATGCGGCCAGAAGCGGCATCTCGATCTCCTCGACACGCCACGCCGCATATGAGAGAGCTTCGTTAAGGTCTTCTTTTTCAAGATACGGATACGCCCCGAGAATCTCAGCGGTTGTGTGTCCGGCGGCGATGAGGCCGACGACCGTGCCGACCGTCACACGCAGGCCGCGAATACAGGGTTTGCCGCCCATCACGTTGGGGTCGAATGTGATACGTGTTAGGTCTTTCATAGGTTAATGATAGCCATCGCCGATAGAGTGTCAAGCGAATTCTGATCCCGTAACCTCATCATGGTCGCCGATCGTGTGAGCCTGGGACTGACGACGCGAGATACTTCCAAGTTCAACCGACGGATACCGCAGGTGGTTCTGACTTATTCTTCCCATGTATCCTGGCCTTCGGGTTCGACGTGGTAGCCGGCGGATTCGAGGTGTTTTTGGACTTCGTGACCGTGGGCGTGGTCGCGGACCTCGAGCAGCAGTTCGATGCCGACGCGCCCCAAAGGGGCGAGCCACATCGCCCGGCGGTGAAAAACCTCGACGACATTGGCTCCGCTGTCGGCGACGCTCTCGAGCAAGCCGGCGAGCATACCCGGGCGGTCCATCACGAGAACCTTGAGCATAATGTATCGACCGTGCCGGACGAGCACCTGTTCGAGGACGCGGGCGAGCAGGTTGGCGTCGATATTGCCGCCGCAGAGCACGGCACAGACGGTCTCGCCGGGCGTGACCTTGATCTTTTTGGCGATCAGCGCCGCGACGCCGGCGGCACCCGCACCTTCGACGACGAGGTGGCTGTTCTGCACGCAGTGAAAGATGCCGTGGGCGATCTCTTCCTCGGTGACCTCGATGATCTCGTCGACGTAGTCGCGGATGATCGGCAGCGTCAATTCGCCAGGCGTTTTGACAGCGATACCGTCGGCGATCGTCGGTTTCGGCTCGGGAATTACTGCATGGCCGGCCGCGAGCGATGGTTTTACCCACGAAACGTGGCTCGACTGAACGCCGATGACACGGGCATTGGGCCGCAGCGTTTTGACCGCAATGGCGATGCCCGAGATAATGCCGCCGCCGCCGATGGGGACGATCACGGTCGAGACCTCAGGCAGACTGTCGACGATCTCCAGACCGATAGTTCCCTGCCCGGCGATGACGCGTTCGTCGTCAAAGGCGTGAATGTAGGTGTAACCGCGTTCCTCTCGCAGTACCTTGGAATACGCGACGGCCTCGTCAAAGGTCGCACCGTGCATAATGACGTGCGCGCCGAGGTCGCGCGTCTTCATCACCTTGGTCAAAGGGGCGTGGATCGGCAGCACTATTGTCGACTTAACGCCGCAGAGTTTTGCCGCGAGAGCGACACCCTGTGCGTGGTTGCCGGCGGACGCCGTGACGACGCCGCGCTCCTTTTCCTCGTCGGTTAGCCGCGAGATGGTATTATATGCCCCGCGGATCTTGAACGAACCGCTCCGCTGCATCGATTCGGCCTTGAGATAGACGTCCGCGCCGCATTCTTTGGAAAGGATCTTGTCCGAGACGATTGGGGTTAGAAGACTGACGCCTTTGAGCCGGGCACGGGCGTCCTGAATGTCGGAAATTTGAACTGTCATAGCTGACCTCGAATTATAGCAAATAGGATGGAAATAGTTTATATTCGTTGGTATTCGATAGTCGGAGGTTAATATGCAGCTTTTTGGGTTTGGATTTGTTGTACTTGTCTTTTTCGCCATCGCTCTGATGACCGTTTTGTGGAAAACGGTCAAGATCGTGCCGCAATCGAGCGTTTTGCTGATCGAGCGTCTCGGTCGGTTTCATCGTGTCGCGGCGAGCGGTTTGAATATAATCGTGCCATTTTTCGAAGCTCCGCGAGCGGTCTACTGGACGAATGTCCGTCCGGGAACGACGTTTATCGATTCGCGAGAGCAGTTTATCGATCTTCCGCCGCAATCCGTTATTTCTCGTGACAACGTCATGATGGGCGTCGATTCGGTCGTCTATTGGCAGATCACCGATCCGATCAAAGCGACGTACGAGGTCAATGACCTGGTCGGTTCGATCGTGCAGTTGACGTTTACGGGTATGCGCTCGGTCATCGGCAAACTCGATCTCGACCACACACTCTCGTCGCGCGATCAGATCAACAACGAACTCCGCATGATCCTCGACGAGGCCACCGACAAATGGGGCGTCAAGGTAACGCGCGTCGACATCAAAAACATTACGCCGCCGGAAGACGTAAGGATAACGATGGAAAAGCAGATGACAGCCGAGCGAAATCGCCGGGCGCTGATCTTGCAGGCCGAGGGCGACAAACAGGCCGCGATTACGCGTGCCGAGGGTGAAAAGCAGGCCGCGGTGACGCGTTCTGAGGGTAATAAACAGTCCGCGATCCTCGACGCCGAGGGTGCGTCGCAAGCCCGCCTCGTCAACGCCACGGCCGAGGCTCAGGCGATTGCCCAGATCGCAAGTGCCATCGGCGACCGCAAACAGACGGCGCAGTACCTGATCACTCAGCGTTATGTAGACTCGATGCGTGATATGGCCAGGACGCAAAATTCGAAAGTGATCTTTATGCCGATGGAAACCTCCGGCGTGCTGGCCAGTGTCGGAGCGTTTAAGGAAGTTTTTTCGGCAACAGGCGACGCTGCGGCGGAATTGCCAACCGCACCTCGCGGGCCAAAGGAGTTGGCGTAAACACGTATGAAAAAAATGATCGGAATAGTATTGGTAGTCGTGGTCGTGGCTGTTGCGGCGATCGCGGGCGGCGCTTATAGATACGGATTCATCCTCAATCCTTCGCCGGTTGACCCGCCGACGGAAAAGTCGATGTACGAATTTACGATGAAAGACATTGACGGCACGCCGGTCAAACTCGACACTTATAAGGGCAAGGTAGTGATGATCGTAAACGTTGCCAGCAAATGCGGTTTCACACCCCAATACGAGGGGCTCGAGGCGATCTACGAGAAATACAAGGATCAGGGCTTTGTCATTCTCGGATTCCCCGCAAACAACTTTATGGGGCAGGAACCGGGCACCGAGGCCGAGATCAAAGAGTTTTGTTCGACGAAATACAAGGTCAAGTTTCCGATGTTTGCCAAGATCTCGGTCAAGGGTGCGGACCAGCATCCACTCTACTCATTCTTGACCAATAAGCAGTCAAATCCGGGATTTGACGGCGAAATCTCGTGGAATTTTAACAAGTTCCTGACCGACCGCAACGGCAAGGTCATCGCACGTTTTGGCTCGAATGATACGCCCGAGGGCGACGCGGTCAAAACGGCGATCGAAAAGGCATTGGCGGCGAAATAGGCTGGATGTCGGATTGACGTATAAGACCCACAAATGGCGCAGAATGTGCAATTTGTGGGTCGGATTTTTTGAATATGAAGGTTGTTAAAATATTTGCGGCTCTATTTGTGCTGGTTCTCTTGCTCGCCGTAGTTGGCATCGGCGGGCTATCATACTGGGTCTATCGCGGCGTCAACGATGCACATGCCCACGCCAAGGCGGCAGCCTACGTCAAGATAGACAAGGGTTCGACGCCGCGTGAAATAATCGCCAAACTCGCCGCTGAGGGCATCTTGGACGGTGAGACGCCGACATACATTTACCTCAAGACAATGGGCGACGGCAGCAAACTGCAGGCGGGCGAGTACCAGTTCCCTTCGCCGATCTCGCCTCTGCAGGTGCTGAAAATGCTGGAGAAGGGCGAGGATCGGACGATCAAGCTGACGATACCCGAGGGTTTTACTCGGTTCGACATTGCAAAGCGGATCGCCGAGAAATTTCCGCAAGATCCGCCCGTCGACGACAAGGCAATCCTTGCAATGATGGACGATGTGACGTTAATCAAGGACGTCGCACCCAAAGCGACCAATCTCGAAGGCTATATGTACCCGACAACGTACGCCATTCCGCGGGACGCCAAACCGAAGGACATTATCAAGCGAATGGTCGACGAATTTAAAAAGCTCTGGAAACCGGAGTGGACCGAGACCGCCAACGCTCTCGGACGGACGCCGCAAGAGGTCGTGACCATCGCCTCCTTGATCGAGACCGAGACCGGCGTCGAGGCCGAACGCCCAATCGTCGCCGGCATCATCAATAACCGCCTGGCCAAAAATATGCCGCTCGGCATCGACCAGACCAACGTCTACATCGCCAAAATGCGGGGCGTCTGGAACGGCACGATCCATAAGAGCGACCTCGAGATAGATTCGCCGTACAATACACGCAAGAACCGCGGCCTGCCCCCCGGTCCGATCTCCTCGGTCTCGGAAAGTGCTATCAAAGCCGCTCTTTTCCCGACCACAAACGACTATATATTTTACGTGAGGAATGTTGACCTAAACGATGGATCACACTGGTTTTACGCCTCCGCCGCCGAGTTTGAAAAAGGCAAGGCGAAATACCAGCAATGGCTGGAAAAGGAAAGGCAGGAAAAACGGGGGGAGCAGAACTCTAATAATAATTGACGTAGTTACAATCTGTAGTTACAATAAAGATGACATTTGAGTGGGATGAGAAAAAGCGTCGTGAAAACCTTGTTAAGCACGGGATGGACTTCCACGACGTGCACGAGGTCTTTGATCAAGAAACATATACTGATATTGACGACCGCTTCGACTATGGCGAAACGAGATTCTTTACCCTTGGTATCCTGAATGGCGTGATCGTGGCGGTTTCGCACACTGAAAATGATGACTTGGTACGAATCATTTCCTTCAGAAAGGCAGAAAAACATGAACAAGAACTCTATTATGCGGCAATCAGAGACTGACTGGGAACGTGTTAAGAATATGAAGGACGAGGACATTGACTTCACGGATATTCCCCGGCTTACGCCGGAAATGTTTGCTAATGCTGTTGTTCGAAAGAATTTCAAGCCCGTGCCGCCGAAACAGCAGGTCACTTTGAGAATAGACGACGATGTCATTTCGTTCTTTCGAACTCTGGGACAAGGATATCAAACCCGGATCAATCAACTACTCCGGGCGTATATGGAAGCTCACAATGCGAAATAGTTTGTCAGCGGTATGATGCAGCGCAGGATAATTATCTTCGTCAGTTTTCTCGCCTTTGCGTTTTCTATAGCCAGTATCGCCGTTGACACTTCGCGAGAAACGATAAAGCGTGACGCTTATTATCAGGAGCAGCAAGTATCTCTGGCAAATGGCGGAGTTAAAATTTCCGGCCCCTATTGTTTTCCAGATCCACATCCGAGGATCCTTTATTGGATATCGTTTCTTACCGGGTTAACGTTTTTATTCTCTTGTCTTTCGAAACGTTCTATCTTGTCAGCCATAGCGGCGCTGGGAGCCTTTTTGGTTTTCCCGTACTGGTATTTTGATACTCAGCGGTTCTTAACGGCTTGGGAATGGTCCCGACCGATTGGTATCGACGGGATCCTGTACAGGGCAAATGAATTTGATTTAGCCGTATTTGCGTTGGTATCGACGCTGGTATTATGGCAGCTTACTTGCCTCACATTGACGGCCGTAAAGACTATAAAACGCGATCCTTCACTTCCATAAATGATAAAACTCCTCGCCCTCGATCTCGACGGCACGACATTAAATACCAAGGGCAAGGTGTCTGACGCCAATCGCGATGCGATCCGGGCGGCGGAGGACGCCGGCGTGCTGGTGACGATAGCGACGGGGCGTCGGTTTCGCGACGCACAACCGATCGGTCTCGAACTGGGGCTTAATGCACCGATGATCACGCATAACGGAGCGTTGATCAAGTATGCTGATACGGGCAAGACGGTCGAGTATTCCCTGCTTTCGGACGCAACCAGCCTTGAGATCGTTTCGGTCGGAAAGAGTTTTGGCGGCGATGCACTCGTCAGTGCCGATCCGCTCGGGCTGGGGACGATGCTCTATGACCGTGTGTCGGATGACAACGTGCCGCTGATGAAATACATCCGTTGGTCGGAGACGCTGCACGGTGTCGGCACCGACATCTCGATCAATCATGTTCCGCGACTCGAGGACGCCATTCACGAACACGATGTCATCCACATATCGTTTTCCGGCGGATGTCAGGCCATGGCTGAGCTTGCGGTGAGCCTGGGCGAGGAATTCGGTGCAAATATCACGATCCTCTCGACCGTCTACACCCAGATCGATTTCACTCTGCTCGACATTCTGCCGCCCGACGCGTCGAAAGGGCACAGCGTCGCCCGCGTGGCCGAGCTAAACGGCATCGAGCAGGCAGACGTGATGGCAATCGGCGATAATTTCAACGACCTCCACATGCTCGAGTTCGCCGGAACGCCCGTCGTTATGGGAAACGCCGAAGACAAGTTGCACACGATGGGAGAATTTTATACAACTTTAAGTAACGACGAGAGCGGTGTCGCAGCCGCGATAGAACGATTTATCTTTAATAGGGAGAATATTTAGTGGCAAACAGAATTGCAGTTTTAGAAACGAACAAAGGTACGATCAAGTTTGAGCTTCTCGAAGAGGACGCTCCAAAAACGACCGAGAACTTTCGCCTTTTGGCGGAAAAAAACTATTACGACGGCGTGATCTTTCACCGTGTGATCCCCAATTTCATGATCCAGGGCGGCGACCCGCTTGGCGAGGGCTACGGCGGCGAATCGGCGTGGGGCGGTAAATTTAACGACGAGATCGACCGTTCATCGCCGCTTTATGCGGGAACGTATGAAAAGGGCACGGTTGCTATGGCTAATTCGGGTCCGAACACCAACGGCTCACAATTTTTCATTATGCACGTCGATTACGGCCTGCCCCCAAGCTATTCGAAATTTGGCAAGGTGATCGAGGGTCAGGATGTCGTCAACGCGATCGCCTCGGTCGACCGCAACAATAGCGACAAACCGCACGACCCGGTCGTGATGAATAAGGTCTACATTGAGGACGCCGCCTAGGTGCGAGCCGTCGTCCAAAGGGTCTCGCGAGCAAAGGTAACGGTCGGCGAGGCCGTTACCGGCGAGATTGGCCGCGGGTTGCTAGTCCTCCTCGGCGTTACGCACGCGGATACTGAGGCCGGCGCGGACTATCTCGTCGATAAGGTCGTCAATCTGCGCATCTTCGAAGATGCGAACGGCAAAATGAACCTATCGCTCACGGAGATCGCGGGCGAACTGCTCGTTGTGTCGCAATTTACGCTCTACGGCGACACGCGGCGGGGCAGGCGACCCTCGTTCGTTGATGCGGCGCCGGGCGACGAAGCTCGTCGGTTTTATGATTATTTTGTCGCCAAGGCATCAGAATCGGTTCCACGCGTCGCGACCGGATGGTTTGGCGAGATAATGGACGTTGAACTGGTCAACGACGGCCCGGTGACAATCATGCTGAACAGCGAAAAGACGTTTTAGTTGAATTATATGAAGAAGATACTGTTTTTTACACTTATATGTGCATTGGCATTCGGTGCCGCGTGCGGCGATAAAAAGACGGCAAACAACGCGGCTCCGGTCGTGAAAAAGGGTGTAGCTCCGGTCGCCGACCCCGAGATCGCCGTGATCGAGATGGAAAACGCAGCCGCCTATGGCACGATCAAGATCGAATTATATTCGAATATTGCACCAAAAATGGTGGCGCGATTTAAGGAACTTGCCAAGGAGGGTATTTATGACGGCGTCACCTTTCACCGCATCAATCAATCTGTGATCCAGAGCGGCGATCCACTCTCGAAAGATGCTGATCCAACCAACGATGGCACCGGCCACTCGGATAAACCGAACGTCGATGCCGAGTTTTCGGATCTCAAGTACGATACCGGCATCGTCGGAGCGGCTCGCGGTCAGGACAACAATTCTGCCAATTCGCAGTTTTTTATCACGCTTAAGCGTGAGGCCGGCTTCGATAACCGCTACACGATCTTTGGCAAGGTCATCGAGGGAATGAATAACGTCA
>JAYVUD010000160.1:0-23521 GCA_043788335.1 Chloracidobacterium sp.
CCCGCACCGGCCAAGAGTCGCCAAACTCGTCGCAGATCTTCAAATTTGAGAACATCACGTTCCAAAACCTCGACCGCGGCATCTATGCCCACAACGCCAATGACGCCAACTGCAAATCGCAAGAGCAGGTCTGCTCGAGCTGGCAGTTTGACTACATCAAGGTCGATCACGGCTTTTTTCTCAATAACAAGACGGGCATCTGGGTCGACACGCAGAACACCGACTGGAAGATCACGAACTCGATCTTTTACTACATCGCGTCAAATGCTCCGGGTGACGGCATCCGCATTCAGAAGGCCGGTTCGATGCTGATCGAGCAGTCGTGGGGCGGCGGTTACGACTATGCGACGGCGATCGGCGGCACATTTCTCAATATCGACACGATCGGTTCCCTGACGATCATCAATTCCGGTTCCGAACGCGGTCGTCGCAGCATTTACACCAATCCGCTCGGAGCGACGCGGTCCGAGATGATCACGATGATCGGCGGTGGTTTTGGCGACCCGGTCGAACTGCACGGGTATCTCAATTTTACGTCGAGCGGCAACGCCTACGGCCCGAAAGCCATACAGGCGGACCCGACCGTGACGATCACGTCGGTCGGCGACCGCTTTTGCTACGACCCGATCGTTTTCGGCGGATATTGTAAGGATTCGTCCGGAAATATGCTCGCCCGGCCCAACTTTGACGGCGGGCGAATGATGTTTCAGACGGGCCGTCTGCCCGAGGGGTCAGGATCGACACGCATCGAGGGACGGCCGAACACGTTTGGCTACAACGTCGAACTCCGCGACGGCCTCATGCAATACGACCCGAATATCACGTTCAACGACATTATGAAATGGACAAACGGAGCCGACGGCCGCCCGCCGGTCCAGGACGGCGCGTACCTTTACTGCAAAGACTGCCGCCGTGGCAACGTCTGTTCGCAGGGCCAGGCGGGCCAGGACGGGGCATTTGCCAAACGGATCAACGGACAGTGGCGTTGTGATTAAGTGACCGAGGGACGAGACGGTTCGTCGGTTGTCCGAAAATCGGCGTAATATGAAAGCACGGTAAAACGGAAACGGTATAGGAGGAGATTATGAAACCATCAAAGTATCGCTCATATTTTGGAATTGCCGCCGCGGTCGCCTTTCTGGTGCTCGTGGTTGGCGGTACCGACGCGTTTGCTCAACGAACGAGCGTCACGGTGCGATTTGAAACCGGCATTTATCGCGACTGGGACAAAACGTGGATGACGACCGCACCTCGCGACGTGGTCGCAAACATTACCGCCGGCGGCTTTTCCGCGACCAAGAGCCCGTCCGGTAACGCCGGAAAGATCGTCTTTAACCGAGTCCCGTGCGGCGGGCAGGCCAAGATACACATTAGTTTTGTCGGCACGGCCGCTTACAAGGCGAACTCGCGCGACTACGGTAAAAAGATCCCGTGTTCGAGCCCGACGGTCAATCTGGGCCGCCTCGAATACGGCAGATGGTGACTGAGCCCCGGTAAAGACCGGGTCAGCCACAGTTTATTGCGAATGATGCCACCGAGGTCTCAACACCTCGGTGCCCTCGTTGTTCGCGGCGGCAAATTGGCCGCCTAAAAATTGAAGTTCCACGAAACCCCTCACGAGAACGGGGTTTTCACCGTCCGCCCTGATACCCCTGCCGGTCATCGCTCCACGGGACATTTTGCACCGCGTAATTGATTAAACAGAGCAATTATTTGATAATCAATAGTTTTGATGTTTACTAGTAATTTTGTAAGTTTGCCCTCCGGTGTTGCAAAGTAATTTTGAACCAACGAGAATGCAGGACCGGATCGGCGAAAACGACAAATAGAACCAAATATGAACAGTTACGTAATTTATTTAGCCCCCGCTCTCGGGATCGTTGGATTGCTGGTAATGGCGATCAAGTCGGTTTGGGTCACCAAACAGGATGCCGGCGATCCGAAAATGCAGGAACTTGCCGGCCACATCGCCGACGGCGCTATGGCGTTTTTGAAGGCCGAGTGGCGTGTGCTCAGCATCTTCGTCGTGATCACGGCTGCATTGCTGGCCTATTCCGGGACGGTCCATTCGATCAACGGCCGCGAGATCCACTCGAGTTGGGTGATATGTATCGCGTTCATCATCGGAGCCGTGTTTTCGGCAACAGCCGGATTTATCGGCATGAAGGTGGCGACCAAGGCTAACGTTCGCACGACCCAGGCGGCCCGTACGAGTTTGAAGCAGGCATTGAAAGTCTCATTTACCGGCGGAACGGTGATGGGTCTCGGTGTTGCGGGCCTCGCGGTCCTCGGGTTGGGCGGACTGTTTATTATTTTTCTAAAGCTGTTTAACGTGATCGGCGAAAATGGTGTTGATCTGATCCACATGAGAACGGCGATCGAGGTCCTGACCGGCTTCTCGCTCGGTGCCGAATCGATCGCGTTGTTTTCGCGTGTCGGCGGCGGTATCTATACCAAGGCGGCAGATGTCGGTGCCGACCTCGTCGGCAAGGTCGAAGCCGGTATCCCCGAGGACGATGTCCGCAACCCCGCGACGATCGCCGATAACGTCGGCGACAACGTGGGTGACGTGGCCGGTATGGGAGCCGATCTATTTGGTTCGTACGTGGCGACCATCCTGGCGACGATGGTTCTGGGCCAGGAGGTCAAGGTAACCGATGCTTTCGGCGGAATGTCACCGATCCTGCTGCCGATGGTCATCTGCGGTTTGGGCATCATTTTCTCGATCGTCGGAACAATGTTCGTCCGGATCAAAGACGAAAAGTCGAGCGTGCAGAATGCACTGAACATCGGCAACTGGGCCGCGATGCTGCTGACGGTCGTCGCATCGTACTTTGTGGTCATGTGGATGCTGCCGGACGGCGGGATCACGCTGCGCACCGTCACGTTTACCAAAAACGGTGTATTCATGGCGATCGTCGTCGGGACCATTGTCGGGGCGATAATGAGCTTTGTGACCGAATATTTTACGGCGATGGGCAAGGGCCCGGTTCAGTCCATCATCAGGCAATCGTCGACCGGACATGCAACCAACATCATCGCCGGGTTGTCTGTCGGTATGAAATCGACCGTTATTCCGATCCTTACATTGGCGGGCGGTATCATGGCGTCGTACTATTTTGCCGGATTGTACGGCGTGGCTATCGCCGCGGCCGGTATGATGGCGACGACCGCGATGCAGTTGGCGATCGATGCTTTCGGGCCGATCGCGGACAACGCGGGCGGCATCGCCGAGATGAGCCAACTGCCGCCCGAAGTTCGCGAACGTACTGACAATCTGGATGCTGTCGGCAACACGACCGCGGCGACTGGCAAGGGTTTTGCGATCGCCTCAGCGGCCCTCACGTCGCTGGCGTTGTTTGCCGCGTTTGTCGGTATCGCGATGCCGGCCAATGACCAGCACATCGATATTTACAAGGCCAACGTCCTCGCCGGCCTGTTTGTCGGCGGCATGATCCCGTTCATTTTCTCCGCGTTGTGCATACAGGCGGTCGGTAAGGCCGCGATGGACATGGTGCAGGAGGTCCGCCGTCAGTTTCGCGAGATCCCGGGCATAATGGAGTACACGGCTCAACCCGAATACGAAAAGTGCGTGGCGATCTCAACCAAGGCTTCGATCCGCGAAATGATGCTGCCGGGCGCGATCGCCCTCATCACGCCGGTCGCCGTCGGCTTTACGTTCGGCCCCGAGGTTTTGGGCGGCTTGCTCGCGGGAGTTACGGTTTCGGGCGTGCTGATGGGCATCTTTCAGTCGAACGCCGGCGGTGCCTGGGACAATGCCAAAAAGTCGTTCGAAAAGGGTGTCGAGATCAATGGCGAGATGTTTTACAAAAAATCGGAGCCGCATAAGGCATCGGTCACCGGTGATACCGTCGGCGATCCGTTCAAGGATACGTCAGGCCCATCGATGAACATCCTTATCAAATTGATGTCGATCGTTTCGCTCGTGATCGCACCTTATATTTTGGGCATCGGGCGTTAGATCAGGATCCGCAAGTACCTTAAAAGCGGCACCGCGAGGGTTAGAATGTGCGACGCACTTTTCGGCCGACAGCGGTGCCGCTTTGTCCATTGACAGGCAGGTTAAACTATTAAACAGTATGAAATATCTAATATCGTTCGCCATCGTCATCGCCGCCGCTACGGCCGGGTTTTCGCAAGCAAAGGCCAAGCCCGTCAACCCGAATGTGATCGTTAAAAATCTTTATAAGGCACAAAAGGCAGGCTCGGGCCCATTCTTTCAGACCAAAAGCCGCGTCGTCATCGACAAATATTTTGCCAGATCCCTCGCCGATCTGATCTGGAAAGACGCCGTCGAAGCCAAAGGTGAGGTCGGCAAACTCGATTTTGATCCGCTCTACGGCATCCAGGATCCGCAGGTCAAGGATTTTGTCATAATGGACACCGGTTGGGGCGGCGACGCCAAATTCGGCCCCGCCACCGAAGCCGTCGTGCAGGTCACCTTCACGTCAAACGGCAAAGAGCTGATGGTCTCGTACCGCTTTCACCAGCAAAAGACCAAACTCTGGAAAATATACGACATCCGCTACGCCGACAATGGCGAGGACAGATTTTTGAAAACGATCTTGTCCGGGAAATGATCGGCGATTAAAATTGACACTTAATCGCGACCGATGCCATATTCGCTCAAATTTATCGACCAATTTATCGATCGCGGCGGTTCGATCTTGGCCGCAGAATTGTCTGCAACTCACGCCTAGCAATCTGACATCTATCGTCTCGAGATCTTTTCAAACGGAGAATACGGAAAACTAAATGAATAGAACATTGTTGAGCAAGATCGCCGGCGTCGGCGCTTTATTTTGTTGTGCGGCTGCATTAATGACGGTTTCGACCGTGACGGCTTTTGGTCAGGACGAGAGGGCGGCCATCGACAGTTCGAAAATACCGGCGAGCGGCAATGCACCGGCTGATTTTGTCCCGGCGGGCTGGAAGATCGAGGAGCAGATCAGCGGAGACGTTAACGCCGACGGAAAGTCGGACACCTTGCTCAAATTGATCGAGGACAAACCCGCGACCAACAAAGAGGATCAAATGGTCGATCGGGGCCGTGCTCTGGTCATCCTGTTTGCCGGCGACGACGCGAAATTGCGGCTCGGCGCGGTTGCCGACAAACTGCTGCAATGCACGGGTTGCGGCGGAGCGTTTTACGGCGCGGTTGACGCCCCGGCGAATGTCAAGATTGAAAAAGGAGTCATCATCGTCGACCAGGATCACGGCTCGCGTTGGGTCACCGAGACGACATATCGATTTCGTTTTGACGAGCAGCCTAACAAATTTATCCTGATCGGGTTCGACTACGCGAGCCGCGACCGCGCTGAGGGCAGCGTGTCGACCGAGAGCACCAATTACCTGACCGGCAAACGCATCACCACCGTCGGCAAGGGCAAACGGAACACCACCAAAACCACCCAGGTAACCAAGATGCGCTACAGCATCGACGAAGTCGATAGCGATAAATTGGAATCCGAGGCAACACATCGGCTCGGTCTCGACTAGCCTGCGATCAACGTTACTCCAATGATGCCCGCCTCGTGCGGGCATTTATTGTTTGTCGATAAGTCGTGTAAAATTAGCATTCCGGAGCTCATATCACCCGCGAGGTAAGTTAAATGAAGTTTTTTCTCACTAGCGTCCTTCTGGCATTGCTGGCCATAACTGCACTTTCATTTAATGCGGCCGCTCAAACCGACCAGGACGCCGAAGTGGCGCGACTAAACCGCGAATTGTCGGTTGCGTTCTCGGCGGGTAAGTTCGACGACGCCCTCGCCGCTGCAACAAAGGTGGTCGACCTGCTCAGCAAACTACCCAACAAGAATGGTCTAATGATCGCGAAGGCCGTCGGCAATCGCGGATTAGTTGAGCTAGCTAAGGGCGACGAGATAAACGCGGTGAAATCGCTTGAGCAGGCGGTCGAATCACTAAAGGATTCGGCTGATCTTTCCAAGGCCGACGGATCGCAGCTTGCCATATTTTTGGAATCACTGGCGTCGCTAAAGACGAAAACACGTCTCCAAGACGGAGTGGCCTACTATGAACTCGCCGTTAAATGGCGTGAGCGAAGCGATGGCCCGGATGCGACGCAACTCGTCAAGCCGTTGGCCGCTCTCGGCAATATTAAGTACTGGGTTCGTGAATGGAATCAGGCGGGCAATTACTACAAGCGAGCTTTGCTGATAGCTTTGAAGGGCGGAACCGAGTTTGCCGACGACACAAAATTTACTATCTACCTGAGGACAAAATGTTCATTTCGTAAGTCGAAAACCGAGGCTGGATTTGCCGAATTAAAGGCACTTTACGACGCGGCTGGCAACACACCGGTGCCGAACTGGGACCCTATTCCCAAAGATAAGGTTGAGGGCACTATGAAAGGGAAGGCACTGTCCCTTCCGGCGCCGTACTACACTGACGAGGCCAAGGCCAACAGGGCAGACGGGAAAGTTTTGATCGAGGTCTTGATCAATGAAAGAGGCGACGTGACGTTTGCGTGTGCGGCAAACGGAGCAAATCAGTATCTTGCGTTACCCTCCGAGGCCGCGGCCTTGAAAGCTAAGTTCGCCCCCACCGAACTCAAAGGTTCTCTAGTCAAAGTTACGGGTGTTGTGACTTACGTTTTTCATTTGTAAACAACGATCATTTCTCCATTAGGCCGATGAATCGTTCGAATAGGTATTCTGAGTCGTGCGGGCCCGGGGCCGATTCCGGATGGTATTGGACGGAGAATACCGGCAGCGTTTTGTGACGCAGGCCGGCGACGGTGCGGTCGTTGAGGTTTATGTGGGTGATCTCGACGTCCGCGGGCAGGCTGTCCGCATCCACGGCAAAGCCGTGGTTGTGCGACGTGATCTCAATGCGGCCGGTCGTCAGATCCTTGATGGGTTGGTTGCCGCCGCGATGGCCGAATTTTAGCTTATAGGTCGATCCGCCAAACGCCGAACCGATGAGCTGATGTCCGAGACAGATGCCAAACATCGGCGTCGTACTCGCCGCCAGCTTTTTGATCTCGCCCACGACGGCCGACATCGACGCCGGGTCGCCCGGGCCGTTTGACAGAAAGATGCCGTCCGGTTTGAGCTCCAAAACGTCCGATGCCGACGTCCCGGCAGGCACGACCGTGATGCGGCAGCCAAACTTGGCAAACTCTCGCAGGCTATTCGTCTTTACCCCAAAATCATAGGCGACGATGTGATACCTGTCGATTGCGGATTGCGGATTGCGGATTGCGGATTCGGACGGTTCGTAAGTGTAGCTTTCCGCCACGGTGACCGAACTGGCGAGCTCGCGGTTTGCCATCTCGGGCGAGGCTAAAACCTTGTTCAATAATGATCTAGCGTCGAGATTGACCGCCGAGATCGCCGCTCGCATCGCACCCTTGTCGCGAATGTGGCGAACGAGGGCACGCGTGTCGATGTGCTCAATGCCGACGATGTTGTTCGCCTTGAGATATTCATGCAACGTCATCGTCGAGCGAAAATTTGATGCAATACGGCTCGCTTCGCGTACGACAAAGCCTTCGACCCACGGGCGGCGAGATTCGACATCGTCGGCATTGGTGCCGTAGTTACCGATCTGCGGGTACGTCATACAGACGATCTGCCCGGCGTATGACGGGTCGGTCAATATTTCCTGATAGCCGGACATCGACGTATTAAACACCATCTCGCCAAACGTCTCGCCATCCGCCCCAAACGAGATCCCGGCAAACGTCCGTCCGTCCTCGAGTACCAATATCGCCTTCTTAGTAAAACTCATTAGACGCTATTTTACCGCACAGACGCCAAGACGCGGAGAGCAGAACGAAGAATCTTTTGCCGCGGAGAAACGTCGATGACGCAGATATCAAGTGAGTAAGGACCAATCCTTCTTATCTGTGTTTATCCGTGTCCATCTGTGGTTTCCGCCATCCGGCCCTGAAGAATGAGAAACCACAGATGGACACAAATGAACACAGATAAACAGATAAGAACGATTCCCTCTCTCGCTTCTTATCTGCGTTATAGGTGGCCAAATTCCTGTTGCTCTGCGTCTCCGCGTCTCCGCGGTAAGAAACCTAACGTTCGTCGTCGGGATGAAAGACGGTCGTGGGCGGCGGTTGGGTGGGCGGTATCGTGTGGTCGTATTCGCCGTGCACGAGAAATCCGATCTCGGACGGCTTCCAGTAACGGAAAAACGCCTTTCCGTATATATATTTCTCAGGTACGAGGCCCCAGTAACGCGAGTCGGACGAATTGTCGCGGTTGTCGCCCATTACAAAATAATGGTGCTCGTCGACGCGTTTCGGCGGCATACTCGGCAACGAAAGGTTGTGTTCCGTGTCGATGTACGCCTCATTTAGCTCCTGGCCGTTGACGCTCACCTTGCCGCTGCGGATCTCGACCATCTCGCCGGGCAGGCCGATGACGCGTTTGACATAGCTTTTGTCCGGGTCGTTGGGGAACCAGAAAACGACGATGTCGCCGCGTTCGATGTGCCCCCACGAGATGCTCTGTATCTTGTAATAGACGAGCTTATTGACCAATAGGCGCTCGCCGTCGTGCAGTTGCGGCAGCATCGATGTGCCCTCGACCACGACGGGCTGGACAAAAAACACGCCGAATAGGATAAAGACCACGACGATCAGAAATATATCGCGGATCAGCCTGATGCCCTCGGCCCACAGGCCCTGCCGCGATTCGCGTCGCAGATGTGTGACATCGATGTCGCGGTCGTCAGTCGCCGAGACGGTGCCAAATTCGAACTTGCGTTTTCTTGAGCGAGAGTACATCCGTGATTTACGGCGCGGTTAAACACTTGCGCCAATCTACAAGTTAGCCCTCACGCGGTGCTTTGTCAAAGTAAATCGGGTATCGGCCGCATTCGCCGCTACGCTCTCATCCCGTCAACCCATTTCAGAAACGAGTCCTCGTAGACGAGCCAACCAAATGTGGTCGGGGCGTTGCCGACCGTCTCAAAAACGCCCGAGGTGCAGAGATCGATCAGTTTTGGCCGCGACGGTGCCGGCACGATGATGCGGTGCGTGCGTATCAGGCGATCGATCTCGCTGAGGCGAAGTGCGGTCCGTGGAGAGATATCAAACAAGCGTTTCGTGGTAGTCATATGTGTTGTGTGTGTATTCATCTGTCTGTCGTGTTGCCCGCGAGGCTTAAATATCGTAAAAAAGTGTAAAGATCATAATAAGCATAAACGTCGTAAAAGGCTTAAATCACTTAAGAATGCCTATTTTCTTTTACCTCCGTGTGGTTTAGTCTGAAACTGACGCGGGGCGAATTTGCCGAGGCAGCCAACCGGGCAGGCCGTCAAAAGCAAATCGTCCATACATTATAAAATATCAAATCCTAATAGCACGACGCAAGCGCAAATTTTGCATCTGTGTCGCACACGGAGGAAAAACACAATGACATTTACACGAACAGACAAGCTCAAGGCTCTCGCGATCGTTCACGTTTTCGAGACGTCGCGATCGTATGGCGACTTTGCCGCGTGCACCGTGCTCAATGACGGTGCCGGCATCTCGTATGGCATTAACCAGTTTACGCATCGCTCGGGTTCGCTGGCGGCGGTCATCGGGCGGTACCTGCAGAACGGCGGCAAGATCGGAACATCGGTCATCGCATCGCGAATGCCGGTTCTACGTGATGCATCCCGGGCGTCCATCCTGTCGCTCTCGTCGGATACAGCGTTTAAGAACGCCCTGCGTGCGGCCGCGGTCACACGCGAGATGAAGATCGCCCAGATCGACACCGCCAACGACCTCTACCTCAAGCCGGCGATCAGCATTTGCGACAAATTTGGATTCGGCGACCCGCTGAGCCTCGCGGTCGTTTACGATTCGGTCGTCCACGGTTCGTTTTATCGGGTCGCCCGAACGGTCACCGCGGACCACCGCGATGAGCGTGCCTGGATCGCCGCCTATGTCCGCCGCCGCGACCAATGGCTGCTCAGCTACACACGCCTCGCCCCGACGCGATATCGCACGCGATTTTTTCTCCGGCAGATCGCCGCCGCCAACTGGGATCTCCTGCTGCCGATCGACGTTAACGGAACCAAGATCATCTCGCTCGCCGACGACGCATCAGATCCGGCGCCCGTTCCGCCCGCGCAAAAGACCGTTTTGCAGACTGCCGGTGACATCGTGGCGAATGCCGGCGAGCGGTTCGACAAGGTCGAAAGCGTGGTCGACGCGGTCACGACGCGGACCGACGCGGCGAAATCGATGTGGACGACCGTCGGCGGGACTCTGTGGCAGGCGTTTTGGGCGGTATTCGGCTTTTTCGTCGGCCTGCCACGCGAAGTTTGGATAACTGTCGCCGTCATCGCCGCTCTGCTGATGCTCGGTTATCTGTACCGCCAGATCGCCCTCGGGCGTATTCGCGAGCGGGCGGCCGGCTAGGAAAAATAAGGAGAAAAATATGAACGACACCAAGAATATTCTGCTGGCGTGGGCCAGTTCCGCAACGACGGTCTTTGCGGCGATCGAAACGCCGGCCGTGATCACCATCGTCTCAGCCATCGTGCTCCCGATCGTGTTCTTTGCGGCCGGAAAAACGATCGACGTTTTGCTACAGATTTATTTGAAAAAGGAGAAGAGATAAGCGGCAGTTTCTTGCAGTAAAAGAATGAGGATGTCTAATAAGTGAAAGTTGAAAGAAATTGACTGTACTTTAACCGCAGATAACGCAGATGAAGCAGATGTTACAGATCCATATTTAGAAAAGGTCCTAAGATCTGCGTCATCCGCGTCATCTGCGGTTAAATCTTCCAATGATTCTCAATAGTTCGCACTTATAAGAGATCCCTATGAAACAAAAAGAACGATGAATACACGAAACAAAATTTACATCGCCGTGACGATCGCCGCGGTGCTTGCCGTCGGCATTTTCGGTGGTTCCGTCTGGTCTGATCACAAGGTCAGCCAGCTCGAACGACGCATCGTCGAAGCCCGGCAAACGGCGGATGAAACTCAAAAGATATCGGAGAAACGCGACATAGACGCGGCCGCCTATCTGGAAAAGATCGCGTATCTCGAACGACGCATCGCCGAAAACCAAACCCAAGCGAGGAAACAAGATGAACAGATCGAAAAACACTCTACTAATACCCGCAATGCTCGTGCTGATCTCGAGCGTGTCCGCCGCGTTCGGGCAAACGACGCATCAATTCCCGGACTCTGCGAAAAGCTCGCCGCCCTCGGGCACCAGTGTGCAGAATGACGGCATCAGCGGCAAACGCGCACTTGCCGCCTGTTCGGCCGCGGCCGACGACCTCGCCGCTACCAAAAAGCTGGTCGCTGCACTCGACGGTGAAAACGACGCATTGAAATTGAGGCTCGCGACCGAGCAGCAAACGACCGCGTTGCTTACCGAACTTAACAAAGCTCGAACCGGCGAAAGCGACGCATTGCGTGCCGCCATTGCCGCAAAAAACGAGACGCTCACGGCAAAGGACGCATTGATCGCCAAACAGGACAAACTGATCCAGACGCTCAAAACAAAACGCTCGTCGCCGTGGCGACGCATCGGCGACATCCTGATCGGCGTCGCGGTGATGGCGGTACTCAAATAATGAAATCGGGAGACCACAGACCATGAACGAACACATCGAAGAGGCGATCGACACCTTTCGCCGACAAAGCACAAAATACGCCAAGCCCGAACGCTACTACGCGGGAGCACACGACCTCGCCTTTGCGACTGAGAAATTCAAAAGCACGTTCGGGACGCTCTTTCGCGAATTTGCCCTCAACCTATGCCCCGCGATCTGCGACGCCGTCCGCGACAAACTCCGCGTGACCGGTTTCAGCGTCGACGCCTATCCCGGGAACGCAGTCGACCCCGCCTGCACCGCCGGTTCCTCCGGCGGGACGGCCACGGGCACCCATGCGCCGGGCGACGTGCGCCGCATCTGGAACGCAAATCGCATGCGGACGCGTGCCGGCGAGGTTCACAAAGAGGTTCTCAAATGCGGCGACGCATATATGATCGTTTGGCCGAACGCCGTCGGCGAGGCCGTCCTCTACCCAAACCGTGCCGCAAGCTGCGCGGTCACGTACGACGACGAACAACCCGGCCTGATCGTGCGTGCCGCCAAGTACTGGCAGGCCGCCGACAAACGCGTCCGGCTCAATCTCTTTTACCCGGACCGGATCGAGAAATATGTCTCGCGAAATGCCGTCGAATCCACGTTACCCGAAGCCGCAAGCTTCGTCGAGTGCGGAGCGCGGAACGCCGAACGCGGAATTGTATACGAGAAAACGGATCAGAATACTCCGCACTCTCAACTCCGCGATCCGCACTTCACGGTTCCTAACCCCTTCGGCCTTGTTCCGGTATTTCATTTTGCAAACAATGCCGACCTCGGCGAACCGGGGCGGTCAGAGCTCGCGGCGGCGATACCGATCCAGGACGGGTTGAACAAATCGGTGCTCGATATGCTCGTCGCGATGGAGTATTCGGCGTTTCGCCAGCGTTGGGCTGTGGGGATCGAGACCGAGTACGCCGCCGATGGCAAGCCGGTCACACCGTTTACCTCGGGCGTCGAACATCTCTGGATATCGGAGAATTCCGAGGCAAAGTTTGGCGATTTTAACACCGCGAACCTCGAGCAATTCTTACGGGTCAAAGACAGTTTCCGCGTCGATATGGCTCTCGTATCGGGCACGCCGCTGCACTATTTTACGCCCAATATCGCCGGCACGCGTTCGAGCGACAGCCTTCGCCGGACCGAATCGCGGTTTATCGCCAAGGTTCGCGACCGCCAGGCGTCGTTCGGACAGGTGTGGGCCGACGTGATGGCATTTGCCCTCGTTGCCGAAGGCCGCGGCCGCGGTATCCGTCTGGTGACCGAGTGGGAAGACCCGTCGCCGCTCTCAGACCGCGAATTTCTGGAAAATATCCTTTTAAAGATGCAGATCGGCCTGCCGGCCCAGCAGGCTTTGATCGAAGCCGGCTACGGAGCCGCGGACGCAAAGAATTTTAACCGCGAATAACGCGAAAATACGCGAATAAAGGAATTTCAGATTCCTTACAGCGCTCATTCGCATCGATTCGCGGGCAAAGTCACGTCCCATTTCGTGCTTTTCGTGTATTTCGTGGGCCGATCTAGTCTTCGTTCGCCGGCGTGAAAAAGGCGGCCACGCGTTTGCTAAAGGCGAGTAATCCGATGAGCAGAACGAAGAGGGCGGCGATCAGGATCTGGGCAATCAGTGCCCCGGACGACTGGCGTCCAGTTGCGGATGCGACGGACTCGACCGGGCCTTGTTCGCGAAAAAGTTGACCTATGACGGTTAGAGCAAACGCCAGAGAGAGCATGGCCACGCCGAGCCAGCGACCGTATGCCCGGCGGCGAAACATTCCCCAGATCGCGGCGGCAAAAGCAGCGGTGATCGCGATATTGGCCGTGACGATGAGCACCAATCGCGGGAGCGACGCATCGGGGCCGTGGACAAAAAGCGTCGGCACCGTCACGACGAGCAGTGCGATGGATATGAGTCCAAAAACAAAAAGCACAAGCTGTGCGACCCAGACGCTGGTCGGGCGTTTGATCTTGGTTGCCATAAATAAACCGCAGGACGGTTATACCACAGGTTGCCGATTTGATCTGGGACTGCGAACGACCTTATGCCTGCTCATTACGAGTAAAAATGCGAATCAAGATAAATATTATCTTACATTCGCTCTCATTCGCGGGCAGAGCGGTTCATTTTTATCCGAACCGATTTCAACATCGCCTCGACCGCCGGGCCGAGTTTGGTGTCGGTCTCACCGGCGATGAGTGTGATCGTTGCATGGACGGACTTGGGCCCGTCAAATATGACGTATATCTGGACCAATCGGACACCTTTGATCTCGGACAGAAATACCAACCTGGTGCCCTTGACGCCCGTCGCCGAATCAAAGTCCCGTGCCGACATCAGCCTCACGTTCTCAAATCCGTCCGATGCAAATTGGGCTTTGATCAGGCCAAAGGCGAGAGTTTCGCGGTCGACATCGACACGATCTTCGGTCACCAGCAGCGTGCCGCCGAACTCGCCTTTGACCTCGGGCGATTTAAACTCAAACCCCTTGTCACCCTGGCCTTTCTTTGCGGTCCAATCCTCCGGCGGGCAGAACGCAAAGACGCCGTTCGGGACCGAATATTCCTTGCATTTTTGAGCAAGGCCATTGATGGAAAAAGCGAGTGTAAAAAGTGCAGCCAGGACAAGTGTTTTCATAATGCGCCTCTGTGGTTTTCGTCGTTGATTGGTTACCGCTTGAAATGTGAGCTTACAAATTTATATCACGAAATACCGGAAGTGCGAAGTTCGAATACGGAGGATCTACCCGCGAACCACGCGGACATTTGTGAAGCCAAAATATCGATCGCTCTATTCGCGGGGGAGAAAAAGTTTTAGACCGCGGTCAGAAACGGCGGGTTTGCGACGTCCGAGACGCCGTCGAGGGCTCTCTGGATCTGGCCCCACGTCAGCCATATCTGCGATGCCTGGCCGACGGGCATCGGGTCGTGGACAAAGACGCCGGTGTCGGCGACGCCCGCCAGTACGATGGCATGGCCATAGTTATGGCCGCCCCAGTTTTTCTGGACGCTCGCAAATATCGGGCCGTGGTTCGCCATAAATCCGCTGAGCGACGCATAGTCCATCGACAGGCTCGGCACGCGGTTCATGCTCAGCGTATCGGCCATAAAACCGTTATCGCCGCAGAACCAGGTTCCGTTGGCGTCAAAACGGGCCTTAAAGCCGGCGTCGTCGCCCGGATTTGTCATTGAGCCGTTGCCGGTCGCCTGTGACCATTTGTATAGCATGCGGCAGCATGCATACCAACACACGCCGTCCGTTTTTTGCGGTATTAGAGAAACCTTTTGAACTTTGTAAATTGCCATAAACCTATGCAACAAAATCCGGATACACCATGCCGTTCGCCTCCGTTTCGAGAGGTGCCGGTCACAGGCGCCAAATTGTTTGTCGCCTATAATGAACGATTTTTCCAAAAAAACAAAATCCGATATCGAGGAAATATATGAACGACGAAAACAGCATTGACCATGCTGACGAACCGCCGATCGGCACGTCCGCCGAGATCGGCCGCCTCCAGGCAGAAAACGCCGGCCTCAAGGCCGCCGTCCGTATCGCGTCCGCACGCGACACGGTCACCGACGCGCTCCGAGCGGCCGGAGCACGCTCACCCGGGCTGCTGTTCGACATTGCCATGCCGGACCTGCAGTTCAGCGAGAATGACGAGGTCGTCAACGCCGCCGCTCTGCTCGCGGAGCTAAAAGCAAAATTCCCGGAGCAGTTTGGCCCGGACCGCACTCCCGCGTCGATCGACGGCGGTGCGGGTCGCGTCGCCGCTCCTGCACTGACACGAGAGGCGCTCGCAAAGATGTCCGCGGCCGAGATCGCTCGGCTCGATTGGGCGTCGGTGCGCAATGTTCTCGCAAACGGCTAAGGCGGCCGGCCGCTGATGGCCGCCATTTGACCAACCAACTAGAGAGGAAAGATTATGTCACTTGATTTTATACCCACAGTTTGGGCGGCGAGATTGCTCACCGCTCTCAACGATTCACTCATATATGGACAGGCCGATGTGTCCAATCGCGATTACGAGGGCGATATTCGCGAGGCGGGCAATACCGTCAAGATCGCGTCCATCGGCAGCGTCTCGATCGGCGACTACACCCGCAACGAGGATATCGGCGACCCACAGGTCCTCACCGACGACGAACAGACGCTGCTCATCGACCAGTCAAAGTATTTCAACTTTTACGTCGACAGCGTCGACCGAGCCCAGCAGAACGTCAGCGTCCTGGACGAGGCGATGCGTCGCTCGGCTTGGAGCCTGCGTGACGCCGCAGACACATACGTCTCGGGCCTGATGGCCGCCGGCGTGCCGGACGGCAATACGATCGGCACGTCGCTCGTGCCCACCGTGCCGACCAAAGACGACGCATACGAGTATCTCGTCGATCTCAGCGTCGTTTTGGACGAATCGAACACGCCGCAGGAGGGGCGATTCGTGGTTGTGCCGGCGTGGTTTCACGGACTGTTGCTCAAGGACGACCGCTTTGTCCGAAGCGGCACGGTCCGCGGCGACGGCCGGCTTGCCAATGGCGAGGTCGGCGACGCTGCCGGATTTCGCATCCTGAAATCGAACAAGGTGCCGAACACGGCCGGAGCCAAGTTTAAGATCCTCGCCGGCCACTCGTCGGCGACCGCCTATGTCGAACAGGTGCTCGATATCAAAACGTTTCAGCCCGAAAAACGCTTCGGCGACGCGGTCAAAGGGCTCCACGTTTACGGAGCCAAGGTCGTACGGCCGGCAAATCTCGCCTGCCTGATCGCCGACAAAGCGTAGCGTAGCGTAAGGGATGAGGGCGGACAAACGACGGCCGAACACCGCCGCTGATCCCGCCCTCATCCCAAACTCTTAACTCTGAACCCTGAACCCCGAACTCCGAACTCTGAACTAACCACCCATGCCTGAAACCACATTAGACAAATTAAAACGAATGACCGCGTGGGCATCCGAGCCCGTGCTTACCGAAGACGAACTCACCGCCACGCTCGCGACCTTTGCCCGCGAAGATCTGAGCGGCCTCGCTCCCGTCAACGAGGAATGGACGCCAACCTACGACCTCAACGCCGCCGCCGCCCAGGCGTGGCTCATAAAAGCCGCCCGTGCCAGCACTCTGACCGAGGTCGACCCGCCGGGCTCAGGTATCGTCTCGTCCAAAATATTCGACAACTGCCGCGCAATGGCACGCATCTATGGGGCCAAAAAACGAACATCCGTAAGTATTAGGTGATCATATACGCCGTGACAGATACGTAAAGACAGCCCGACAATAGGGGACTGTTATAACGTCAGCACTAGTGCGAATTACTGCAAGATTTAACCGCAGATGGTGGGGATGACGCAGATTTTAGGACCTTTTTTAAAAAATGGAACTGCTTCATCTGCGTCATCTGCGGTCAAAAAACGTCGATTCCTATCATCTGCCATTCTCAGTCAACCTCTTTTGCTTTTATCGCGGCTAAATTAGACCAACAAATTTCGCCGAAAATGCGGTAAACTGTTAGGTAGTTTGAGGCGCATCAAAATTTACCAGAAACTGGCGTGGCTGAACGATTTGTCCGCAGAGCGAGCCGAACTCGTATTTCGGGAATGTTCCGATTTGGACGAATGGGCATGCCGGATGGCGGCGGCCAGGTCGTTTGTGCTCCTCGACGATCTATTCGAGACAGCGGCCGCCGTTTCGGCAGAGGTAATGCAGGACGAACCCGCTCGTCCCGCCCCGTCCGTCAGGTCGCCCGAACCGCCTGTCGCTCATGTCGCGATCGAGCATCAGATCATTAAGCTGATAGAGAGTTGATCGCCGCTCTCACCAATGGAGACAACGTTTATGAAAACCTCACTGTCATCTCACCTTCTCGATCTCGTCAGCCAAAAACTAAAGATCGTCGCCGACGAGAGCTCAGCCCGTTTTCCCGGTGACCTGTATTTTCGCCAGCCGGTGCATACCGTCTACGGCGGAGCACATCTTTTCAGATCGGACACCGCGGCCAAGCTCGGCAGCATCGCTGAGCGCGTTTTTGCCGAGTACGCGCCGGACGCTGACGCATTTGCCGAGATACTATTCCTGAGGCAGGACATCGCCGCGACCATCTACGCCCGTGTCGGCGAAAAGCTCGCACGCGAGGCGGTCGAGGATCTGCGGATCGATTTCGAAGACGGTTACGGCACCCGTTCCGACGACGAGGAAGACAGCCATTGCGTCATTGCTGCCACCGAACTCGCCAAGGGGATGGACGCCGGCACGCTGCCGCCATTTATCGGGTTTCGGATCAAAGGGTTTACCGCCGAGTCGCACGCCCGAGCCATCCGTACGCTCGATCTGTTTCTGACCACGCTGGCGGGCGAAACCGGCGGCAAGCTACCCGAAAATTTTGTCGTCACACTGCCCAAGGTGGTGTCGGCTGTGCAGGTCGCCGCCCTCGCCGATCTGCTCGACGAACTCGAGGCAACCTTGGCCATCGCCGCCGGGTCGATACAACTCGAGATAATGATCGAAACGCCGCAGGCGATCGTCGCTCCGGACGGCCGCGGCACGATCGCCGATCTCGTTAGTGCCGGCCGCGGACGCTGTCGCGGTGCACATTTTGGCGCGTGGGACTATACCGCCGCTCTCAATATCACGTCGACCCATCAGGACATGCTCCACCAGGCGTGCGACTATGCCCGCAATAAGATGCAGGTTTCGCTGGCCGGCACCGGCGTCTGGCTCTCGGACGGTGCGACCAATATTATGCCGGTCGCCCCGCACCGCGGCGACCCGCTCTCGCCCGAGCAAAAGCTCGAAAATCGCGACGCCGTCTGGCGTGCCTGGCGTCTGCACTATGACCACTGCCGCCACTCGCTCGGCAACGGCTTTTACCAGGGGTGGGACCTCCATCCGGCACAGTTGCCGACGCGTTACGCCGCGGTCTACTCGGTATTTCTCGAGGAGGTCGAATCGTCCGGCCGCCGGCTCGTCAATTTTATCGAGTGTGCCGCCCGTGCCTCGCTCGTCGGCGACGTTTTTGACGACGCCGCGACGGGCCAGGGACTTCTCAATTTCTTTGTCCGAGCCCTCAATTGCGGTGCCATCACCGAGGACGAAGCCCGTCTGCGGACCGGCCTCTCGATCGAGCAACTGCGTTCCGGCTCATTTCCGCAGATCACCCATCTCGGCCGCCGCTGACCTGCCGCTCGGGGCGTGCATCTGATCGGCACCGATAACCGCGTCGCCAAGCGTCGCGACAAACAGACGAAAAAAAGCCCCGCGGCCGACGGCCCCGGGGCTTTTTTGTATCCGAAAGTGGATCCGATCTAGAGTGCCTTTTTGATGCCCTTGTGGCCCGAGCATGCGCCCGATTTTTGCGGGTTGGTCCAGTATGTTCCGTCGTTGCACAAAAACTTGGCGTCGGCGGGAACGTCGGCGGGTTTTGCTGCCACTGCTTCTTTCACGCCCTTGTGGCCCGAACATGCACCTTGTTTATTCGGTTTGGTCCAGTACGTTCCGTCGTTGCACAGGAAGGTCGCGTCGGCAGGCGGCGTCGCTGCCGCCGGCTTGGTGGCCGCGGTGTTGGTTGCCGGTTTGTTGGCCGCCATATTCGTCGAATTCGTCGTCGTGGTCGTGGTCGTTGTCGAATTCGTCGTGGTTGTAGTTGTGTTCGCCGCCATATTGGCGGCCGAATTGGCAGCAGGAGCGTTCATGGCGGTAGTCGCCTTGTTCACGTTGCCGGTGTTGGTTGCAGCCCCGCCGCAGGCAAATGTAAATGCCATCGCAGCAAAAATCGCAATTGAGATCAGAAATTTGTTCATATCTTATTAATCCTCGCCTTTGCCGGTCGTCTCCGCGACGTTCGGTGGCCTTCGAAAAGTTAAATCCAGTTCGCCGACGGCCGCACGGCCCCGGACGCTACACGCTTTCGCGATCACAAGTTGATCATTCGACGAGATAATTAAAGGTCAATTGCCGCCCAAAGTCAACCCAGTCTGCCCCTGAAAGCCCGCGCGCCGCCGTCAGCCCATATGCCGCAAACAACCCGTCCGGGAGCAAAGATTGCGGATCGCGGAATGCGGATCGCGGATTTAAGAAAAGAGTCCTCATCCGCAATCCCCGATTTCAATTCCGCACTCCGCACTCCGCAATTCCTCCGGCATCCGCACTCCGCAACTAAACACGTGTCCAAAATGCCCCAAACAGTAGTTCCCCCCGCCGGCCACTGAACCAAAAATCCCGAAACCAGTATCGGTGTATATTACCTTCACATTAAATCGTCGTTTCGCCGCGTTTACGCTTTATCTTCGGCACTCCACTGGTTATACTCAGGACAACAACTTAGATCCCTCAAACGCATTAAGTAAGCTCTGGCGCAGCCCTTGGTTTTTACAGGATTTTTGTGTATTCAGCAATATTTAGAGAAATCGGAGTAATACCAAATGTTAAATCGCCGCACCCTTACGATCTCAACCATCATCGCCCTAGTCCTGGCAATATCAACCATCGCCGCCACCGGCTCACCCACCGGGCCATTCGCCTTCCTCGGCCAGGTGCAGGAGTATTTCGGCATCGGTGCGACTCAAAAAGGTCAAGATCGCACACCTGGACGAGTAAATGGCTCAGAGAACAACGCATATCCTGAACCGACGGGTCCGCTTGTGGATACTGTCATAGCAGGTTGGGACCTTACCGGTGTCTCGTCACCCGCAACTGCAGCAGCGACGACGTTTGATACGAATCTTGTGGCGACTAGCGGAGCCAATAATCTTACTCGGGGAGCGGGCGCCGCGGCCTCGACGGGTTCCAATTCGTTTAGAACGGTCGGATTTCAAAACAATGGAATTTCGACAGCAAACACGGACTATTTCCAGATCACATTGACGACGGGGACTGGGTTCAAACAGTCCCTGTCGGCTATCGATGCCAGATATGTAGGTACCGCTACTTTTGCCGCATCGCCCGGCGTGTCGAGCCAGTATGCCTACAGTCTCGATGGAAGTAGTTTCACGTTGATCGGATCGCCATCGGTAACCGTAGGTACGCCCGCTACGCAAACGCAGATCAATCTGACTGGGGTTTCGGCTCTCCAAAATGTGGCTGCCGGAACAACGATTTACATCAGATACTACGCGAGTGGTCAAACAACGACAGGTGGATGGGGCTTCAATTCTCCGGCGGCCGGCCAAAACGGTCTCGCGATCACTGGCTCCGTAACTGCCATTGGTGGTACTTCTCCTTCGGTGACTTCGCCCACCGCGACGGCGATTACGTCCACCTCCGCGACGCTTGGTGCAAACGTCACTTCAGATGGCGGGAACCCGCCGATATCTGCTCGCGGTACGGTGTGGAAAACTTCGACCGGCGTTACCGCAACCGACAATGCATTAGCGGAGGGCGGCGTAACGACGGGAATATTTACACATTCGCGCACGTCGCTTCCAGCCGGCACGCAGATCTTTTATAAGGGATATGCGACCAACGGTTCAGGCACCGGATTAAGTCCGGAGGCGAGCTTCTTTACCCTCTCGACGGAACCGACCGCCCATGCCGCGTCGTTTGCGGCAACTCCGTTTTCGAGTTCGCAGATCGATCTTTCGTTTTCAGCCGCATCAACCGTCGCAGCCGCCGGATACATTGTATTGCGGAGAAACGACGGGACATTTCCGGATGCGACCGGCGTCACCGACGCGGTTGCTCCGGGTTCGCTATCATTGCCGGTCGGCACCACGCTGGTCACGACGATTTCTAACAATAGTGCGACCACCTTTAGCAACACGGGACTCACTTTGGGCACCGAATACCGCTATGCTCTGATTCCGTTCGGCTATAACGGAGCGAATGCCGCTACCTATAATTATTTGACCGCCGTGACGATCCCGACGGCAATCGCGACGACGGCAACCGCCTCATCCGACGTGATTGCGGTCGCCGCATCTGAGTCTGCGACTATCTCGTCGATCGTAAACGACGCGGGCCCGTTAACGACGGCGACCGGAGTTCAGGTGTGGCAGGTCACAATACGCGACGGCGGTGCCGGCGGCGATCCTGACCTTCTGCCGACGACGATCACCGCGCTGACGATTGGACGTGCATCGGGCGTTTCGAGCTTTTCATCGACGATCCTCGCCGCCGATATCTTCGACGGAAATACAAACCTTGGCAGTGCCGTGATCGGGGCGACAACGCTGAGCTTTACCGGCCTTAATTTTTCGGTTCCCGATGATCAGTCGAAAACGCTTTCGATCCGTATCTCGTTGAAAACGTCCGGGCTCACCGACAATCAACTGTTTCAGTTCAACCTTGCCTCCGCCGGAGTTGTCACCGCCGGCGCCGTGACAAGTTCGCAAATATCGGCGTTCACCACGATCGTGTCGGACATTACCAAAAACAAGATCGACGTCGCGGCGACCAAACTCGCGTTTGGCGCGCAGCCCGTCAATGTCGGCACGGGATCGGCGATGACGCCGGCTCCGACCATCTATGCCGCGGACGCCAACGGCAATACGGATGTCGATTACGCGACCGCAATTGATGTGACGGCCACCGGTTCCGTACTTACCGGCTCGCCAGTTAGTTCAACGCCGATAACCGGCACTGCGAGCTTCAGTACACTGACTTTCACAACTGCGGCGAGCGGAGTGACGCTCAACGCCGCGTCCGGTGTCCTGACCCCCGCCACCAGCGCGACTTTTAATGTCTTGCTATTGCCGCTACCCGGCGAGATCGTAATTAATCAGATGAATCCCGCGTATGCAGGGGCAAGCAACGAATACGTCGAACTCGTAAATCTCACAAACAAGACTTTCGACCTGTCGTTACTAACTATTGATTACAGATCCGCTGCCGGAGGTGGAACATATTCTGCGGCCCTTTCTGGAACTTTGCAGCCGTATAGTTTTTGGCTTCTTTCTCCAGACCCATCGATCACCGTCGGACAAACCGTTGCACTGGCTCGCGACGGTGCAATGACCGCTGGTTTCGCTGGAACTGCTGGCCAGCTTGCACTTAGGCTTGCGGCATCGCCAAATACCGCGATCGATGGTTTTGGCTATGGAACAATCACGAGTCCTGTATTTGTTGAGGGAACTGCCGCACTGGCACCTACCAGCAATAGTGGATATATTCGCGTGCCTGACGGTAATGACACCAATTCGAACGTCGCTGATTTTCAGATGGTGACAAACGCTAACATATATTTACGTAATAGTACGGGACGGATCGTGCCGGCCGGAGTGACACTCACCGCGGGTTCGTACCGCGACGTTACGGCGCTCAATAATTCGAGCATCGGCGGCGATATCGCGATCACCGGCCGCCTTACTCTCGCCGGCGTGGTTACGACCGGAGCGAATACCATCTCTCTTGGATGCAATGCGACGGTTAGCGGGGCGGGTGCTGCGAGTTATGTATTTGGCAACGTAAAAAAGGATTTCTGCGGCAACGTCGCGTTTTCCTATCCGGTTGGCCAGAACGGTTACACGCCGGTCAGCGTCACGATCACGGCACTCGGCATCAATCCGTCGAGCTTGGCGGTCGCCTCGACCGACGCAACCCTCGCAGGCTTTAACGCTGCCTCGTCGTTGTCCCGAAACTGGGATCTGACCGAGACCGGCGATCTGACGGCGACGTTGTCATTCACATATCTCGATCCGGGCGATGTGAGCGGCGTCGAGTCTGATTACCGAGTGTGGCGCAAAGAGGGTAATGGCACGATCACGGATATGTGCGGTGCCGCGTGCGTCGACACAACCACCAACACGCTCGGACCGGTCGTTGGCGTTACGCAATTCTCACGCTGGACCGGTGCTGGGCCACTGGCACCGACGGCGGGCGAGGTTTCGCTTTCGGGCCGGGTGGCGACGGCTGGCGGCAATGGCATCAGGAACGCCTCGGTGGTGGTGACGGGCAACGGCCTGGCAACGCCGCTCAGGGCGATCACGGGAGCCTTTGGCTACTACAC
>JAYVUD010000161.1:0-5452 GCA_043788335.1 Chloracidobacterium sp.
CGATGACGCGTTTCACGTAGTTGATCTGGTACGGGATGATATTGCGTGATTTATCATTCTGAGGGTGAACTTTGTTGCCCGGATATTTGAAAACGATGATATCGCCTCGTTCGATCTCTCGCTGAGGCAGGAATGGCAGTGAGTGGCCGCCTGGAGTGAAGATAAACTTGTTGACCAGCAAATAATCTCCGATCAATATCGTATTCTGCATCGAGCCGGTCGGAACGGTCACCGCCTGCAGGATAAACGTCATACCGAAAAGTGCCATGACGAGGGTCACGACAAACGATTCGAAATACTCGCGGGCAGTCGATTTCGGCGGACCGGTCGGTTTTGGCTCGGCGTCGGCCGCGATATCTTGTCCCTCAGTGCTCATAAAATGCTGTAATTCCTAAGTTCGGACTCTATGCGGTCTAGGTTCCGGTTGTATTTCGGTCAGTGCTGCGTTGGCGGCCTCCATTTCGGCGGCTTTGATCGAATTGCCTTCGCCATTTGATTTTCCGGTATCCCAGGTCGCCTCAACCGAAAATACCCTCGCGTGCGGCGGCCCATCGGTTTTGACCACCTTGTAGATCGGCGCCGGACGCTTGGCAGATTGCAGTGTCTCCTGCAAAAGTGATTTGTAGTCTACCGACGAACGCGGTGTCGCGACACGCAATTCGTCCGTAAATATCCGCCCGACAAACACACGTGCCGCCGTATATCCGCCATCGAAAAAGATGGCCCCGATGACCGCCTCGAGCGTATTGGCCAGCAATGCACTCTTCGTGCGGCCGCCGGTCTTTTCCTCGCCCTTGCCGATCTTGAGATATTCCCCGAGATTGAGAGCACCGCCGAGTTTGGCAAGCGTTCCGGTGCTCACCAGTTGGTGCTTCATAACCGTGAGGTCGCCTTCGCCGAGTTTCGGATTGCTCAGGAACAGTTGTTCCGCGATTATCAGCCCGAGCACAGAGTCGCCGACAAACTCCAACGATTCATTCTCCGTCTCGCGAATTACCTCGCCCGACTGGCCTTCCGTGTTCTCAAATGCCCAGGAACGATGCGTGACCGCACGTTCGAGGATTTTCAAGTCCCGAAACTTGTGCCCGATCAGGTTTTCGAGTTTCGCAAGTTTCGCATTCATTATGACAACGATTTTAAAAATATTCCGGGGAAAAGGAAAGCCGGACACTTCGAAATAAAGTGTCCGGCTCGATTTTCAGATCAGCAACCCGGCTATTTTCTAGTGCCGGCCTTCTTTACTACGGGCTTTGCCGTCCCGGTAACGACCGCCTGCGGCTTGACGCTTGCCGCTGGTTTGGGCGTCGTCGGGGTCACCGGCTTGACCGGCGTGGCTGCGGGTGCCGTCGGCGTCGTCGAGGTTGTCGTCGTCGGGACCGGGTCCGGATCGATGACCGGCGTTATCGTGGTCGTCGGATCGGGCATCGGTTTGGCCGGAGTTCCCTTGACCCAAGCATCGAGGCCGTCGGCCTTCTCAAATCTCACCTTGTAGATCTCGCCGAGCGTCTTAAAGAGGTTGTCTTTGTATGCCTTTTCCGCCGGTGTCGTTGATTTAGCAAACGTCCAAGCACGCGAAAAAGCGTCCATTGCACGTTCGAGAGTGCCATTCAGCATTCCCTGCTTTGCTTTGATAGCCTCGATCTTCTGCTTCTTGACGTCAGGAGTATCCGAGTCGGCCTGTTTGGCTACCAGGTCATTGTATTCCTTGAGGAGTTTCTGACCTTCTTCGCTGTAGAACGCTCCGATCGACTGATAGACAACCGGGTTAGATCGGGTTTCAGACGCAGTCGCCTGAGCAGCCTTGTACAGATACGCGGCACCCTCTTTTTTGTTATTTTTGTCAAACGTCAGGATGTAACCGACCGTGTAGTTCATCCAGGCGATGGCATCGTCCTTGTTGAGATAGATGAACGGCTTGACGCCAAACACTTTCAGTTTACCAGACTCTAGATCCTGGATGGTCAGTTTGGCAAAACGAAGCGTGTCGTCATTCCATTTGGTCACACGGGGGGATTTTGCCGTTTCATCCAGACCGATCGAGCCGAGAACGACCTCGACAACTCGGAAATCGTCGGGATACTTATTCAGCAGATCCTTGCCTGCGGCATAGAGATCATCCCAGTTCTTCGGGTTCGCAGTCGAGTTTAGAGCTGCGTCAAAGCGGGTGACCAAATCCTTTTTCTCTTTCTCGGTCCTGAGTCGATCGAGCTTGGTCGTCAGCTTAGGTATCGCTGCCGTCAAATAGTCTGAAAAATCTTTGGTGGCCGCACAAGTGCCGTACTTTTCCAAAAACTGCTTGCTGAGATCGATGGTCGATTTAACGTCATCGATACCCTTTTTGGTCAGCATGTCCCTGATCTGTGCGTCCAATTTCGATATGCCGTCGGCATCAGCACACGGATCTTGTGCGAATGTGGCCGCAGCCCCCAGAGCCATGATCGCCGCAAACATCAATGTGGCGACTGTTGATCTAAAAATCGTTTTCATTACTTCGTTCCTCCGCCGGATTAACACTCCGCCTTTTTTAATTCTGTCCTGCCTGTCCGAGTTCGAACTTCTCGGTCAAGCGTGAATTCAGATGACCGCCCCGGCAAAATAGTTGCTAGATTTCGCTCAGTACTTCACATGCCATAAGTCGGCATTATAGATTGTCGCCAATCGATAGAAAGGTAAATAATCTGTAAGTTTCGCGTTTGTGTCAAGCGTAAAAGAACTAAGGCAATCGAAAACTGCCAAAACGCCGTTCAGGTTTCGCGTGCTGTCCGCACCGTCGAGAGCGGAACACTCCATCGATCCTAGTTGGGCTGGACTACCCGCTCGCGTTTTTTGGTCGACTGGTCTTTCGGATAGGTGATAACCACCGGGGCAAAAACCGGTTTGGAATCAACAGTATTCTTGACCAGTTTTTTCGGTGCCGGTTTCTCGAGGGTCACGACCCGCGGTTGGGTCGGAGCACTCGGCACAATGACAACTTCGCGATCGTCATCCGACGCGACGCTTGTATCGGCCTTAGGCTTGGTGTTTGTTTCGGCATCGGCGTCGTTACGCGTGGCCTCATCCTCGCCCTCGTCACCGGTCGTTCTGATCGCCACTCCATTACGCGGAGCGATCTTAAATTCGGTCTGAGCCAGGTTGCGGTCAGTCCGAACAATATTTCGGCTCAATGCCTGATAGACCTTGCCGGCAACGGCGGCCGCATATTTGCCGCGTTCGCCCTGGCCGCGGGTGATGACAGCGACAGCGTATTTAGGCGTTTCGATGGGGGCGACAGACGTAAACAACCCCACCCACGATCCCTTGTCGATACACGAACCGGTCTTGCCGGCTATGCCGAGCGAAGCATCGACGCCACGGTGGGCGGTGCCGTATTCGGCGGTCCCCATCATCCCCGGTATCATGCGGCGAACGTTTTGTTGCGGCAGGTCGACGCCGGCCTTATAAAACGTTTGAAATTTTGCCTGCTCGATCGAGTTACGCGGCACGCGGGGCAGGACGCGGTTACCGCCATTTGTGATCGCCGAGACCATCACCGCAAGCTGAACGGTCGAAACTTCGGTATCGTCACCGTGCGAGTAGATGCGTGCATTGTTGTTGCTGACCGGCAGACGTCCGGGAACTTCGCCCTCGAGATTGATGCCGGTCTGCTGGCCGAGGCCGAGCTTTTGGCCGTATTCGACGAGTTTTGTATTGCCGATATTTGCGCCGACACGCTGAAAATAGGAGTTGTCCGAAAACGCAATGGCGTCGTCGAGGCGGCGGCGGGTCGAGGTGTTGCGAACCGAACCGTCCTCTTTGTTAATAACGCCCTCATTTAAGCCGGCGGCCGCAGTCACCAGTTTGATCGTCGAGCACGGCCGGATACTACGGCGAACGGCCCACTCCTGATTGACAATCGTCAGGATCTTACCGGTCTGGGCTTCCATCACGACGATCGATCCGGCGTGAGTGCCGAGAGCCTCGACGGCGGCGCGGCGGATAATCATATCCTCGCCCTCAGTAACGTCACGCGAAATATTTGCGACCGTTTCGGTTCTTAGTCCGCGCTCAAAAGCTAATTTTCGTTCGCGGGCAGCACGTGCGGCGGCTTCGCGGCGACGTTGCTCGGCCACGATCGCCTGACGGCGTTCCTCTTCGCGGCGGCGGCGTTCGGCCGTGGCACGCTTGGATTCGATCTGTTTCTTTGAGTCTTTCTTGGACCGTGCATCGGCGACGCTGTCGCGTCCGCGCCGAGTATCTTTTTTGGCATCCCTGACCTGTCTTTCCGTCCTCTTAGCCTGAGCAGCCTTTTTCGGAGTTGTATGCCGCCGCTGAGCATCTACGCTGCCGGAAACAAGAAAAATGACAGCCGTAACCGCCAACAGTGTGGCGACACGGATTTTTTCAGGGAACATTAACTTCATGCTTTACCTCACTAAGATATCTGCCGTTGAATTGTAGAGGAGAGTCCTGAACCATTTGAAAAATAAGCCGATTCAGTAATTTGCGTTCAAACTAACGACGAATATAACATTCAAGCGACAGGGTGGCAAGCGTTTTCTAGCAAGCTCTTTTCAGGTTATCTATCGGCATATGGGATTTATCCATACATTTCGGGGAAGACTGATGCTGATACTGGCACTTTTGCTGGTGGCGACGCTCGGCGTGCAGTACTACCTCAACTTGCTGACACAGCAGGAAAACAACAACCTTCGCGAAGCTCAGGAGCGGGCGATCGCCGCCGGTTTCGCGATCGGTATCAGCAGCCTGACGAGCACCGACCGCGTGTCGGAACTGATCGACCAGCCGGGACAGTCGTTTCTGGATAAAGATTCAAAGGAGCGAATCAAGGACGTCGTCATCATCGACAACGACTGGCAGGTCACCGATGCGGTCAACGAAGATTACTGGCCGACACCGATGGATGACGGCCGTCTGACCTATCGAAAGTTGAGCGATCTCAAGGATCTGCCGCCGCTAATCGAAGGCTCCAGGCTCGGCGACGATCTCAAACAATTTCCCAATCAGCCGATCTCCGGCGGACCGCGGAACAGCAGCGATGTCAAGCCGGCGACCGATCAACCACCCGCCGCCATCGCGACCGACGACGAAGCTCACGCTATTCCGATCGAAACCAGCAAAGGCCGTTGGTACGTGATGGTGCTGCTTAAAAACGACAAAAGTAAGGCGGCCCTTCGTGCGGCCCAACCATTGCTCTACACGCTTGGCGTTTTGATGGTTTCGTCCTTGATCACGCTGTTGCTGGTCTGGCGGTTTTCGCGGCCGATCGCTGATCTCTCGAACGCCGCCCGTGAGGTCGCTGGCGGCAATCTCGGCGTGCGAGTCGCCGGCGTGCACCGGAATGACGAACTTGGCCGTCTGGCTCAGAATTTCAACGAGATGACCGCCGAGCTCGAACGCAAACACGACATTGAGGCCCAATTGCAGCAGGCCGAAAAATCGGCCGTTGTCGGAC
>JAYVUD010000162.1:0-3197 GCA_043788335.1 Chloracidobacterium sp.
GATGGTCGAGCACGCTCTGAACGGTTCGTTTCATTTTGCACGCAGGATCAATTACAAGATCCTCTCGCTAATGGAAGCTAATTTTATCGAATCATCGCCCGCTCCGTGCAAGTTCGTGATGAAAGAAATGGGTCTGCTCGAAGAGAATTTGAGATTGCCGCTCGTGCCTGTAACAAAAGAAACTCGCGCAAGGTTAAGTGAGATATTGAAGAATCTATAACAATGGAATTTGAAGTCCTAAAAAAGCCCGGCGGAACATCGGGAGGGTTGGTCGAATTCGTGATCGGATTCATCATGACCATCTCGGGCGGATATATGCTCATCAGCCGCGTCATCGTGACCAGCGGCTTTTGGAATTGGGGCGGTTACAACACGTTTGGCCTGTCGCTCGTGCCGCTTATCTTCGGCATCGCGTTCGTTTTCTTTAACGGAAAGTCGATCATAGGTTGGCTCCTTATCGCGATCAGCATCATTGTTATTGCCTCGGGCATATTGATGAACCTGCAAATATATTTTCAGCCAACGAGCCTGTTTAATACTGTAATTATGCTGATCCTTTTTGCAGGCGGGATCGGGCTGATCGCACGAGCGGTTGTTGCAAACAGATAGGGAGTTTACATCGGAGAATATTGTGGAATTACAGTCTAAGATCGAAGAGTTGTTTTCCAGATCGGAATTCACAACTGGTGACCGCGAGGTTTACGAGGAGTTCAAGACGGCTCTGCGACGCGGTGAGATCCGTTCGGCGGAGAAAGGTGCGGACGGGAATTGGAGTGCGAACGCTTGGGTTAAGCAGGGAATCTTGCTTGGGTTTCGTATGGGAAAGATGGTCGAGATGTCAAAACCGACCGAAACTCTGCAGTTTTTTGACAAAGACACATTTCCGCTGCGGCCGATGTCGCTGGACGATGGCGTAAGGATCGTGATGGGCGGGTCGGCAATTCGTGACGGCTGTTATGTCGCTCCAGGTGTGGTCGTCGTTCCTCCGGCGTATATCAATGTCGGTGCGTTTGTTGACGAGGGCACGATGGTCGATAGTCACGCTCTTGTGGGAAGTTGTGCTCAGATCGGTAAGCGTGTTCATCTGTCGGCGGCAGCTCAGATCGGCGGCGTGCTTGAGCCTGTGAATGCGACGCCGGTAATTATCGAGGATGATGTTCTCGTCGGCGGCAATACAGGAGTTTACGAGGGCACGATCGTTCGGGAAAGAGCGGTGCTGGCAAGCGGCGTTATCTTAACGCGGTCGACACCGGTATTTGACTTGCCGAACAGCCGGATCATTAAATCGATCGACGGCGGCTCGCTCGAAATTCCCGCCGGTGCCGTCGTTGTCCAAGGCTCACGAGCCGTCTCAAGCGGCTTTGGCAAAGAAAATGGCCTCTCAATATATTGTCCGATCATCGTCAAGTACCGTGACGAAAAGACAGATGCGTCCACGAAATTAGAGGACTATCTGCGATAGGAATTTCTCGCTAAGTCGCGAAGAACGAAAAGGAAGACAAGATGAACGATCATGGCTCGAACGATTGGTTAACCGGAAAAGCTCATCAGGCGATGATCGAGAATGGCTTTGAGCCTGAATTTTCGCCTGAGGTTTGGGGTCAGGTGAAAGCCATACAATCGCGAGCCGCGGCGGTTGCCGATGGTGAAGTGAAAGATCTGCGGTCACTGCTTTGGTCGTCGATAGACAATGAAACCTCGCGTGATCTGGATCAGATAGAGTTTGCCGAGATGCTGCCAAATGGTGATATTCGCGTGCTAGTCGGCATAGCGGATGTCGATGCGTCGGTTGCGAAAGACTCGCCGATAGACAAACACGCCGCTCAAAACACTGTAACTGTTTACACCGAGAGCAAGATATTCCCAATGTTGCCCGAGGAGCTTTCGACCGATCTCACGTCATTAAATGGGGACGTTGACCGCCACGCTGTCGTTGCCGAAATGATCGTCAAAGATAGCGGTGATGTGCCGGAGAGCACGTTTTACAGGGCGTTGACGCACAATTATGCAAAGCTTGATTACGAGAGCATTGGTTACTGGATAGACGGAAAAAGCGATGTGCCGCCCAAAGTTGCGAATACCGCGGGGCTCAAAGAGCAGCTTGAGTTGCAGCAGCAGGCAGCCGTCAGATTGCAAAAATACCGAACTTCGAAAGGTGCTCTCGATTTTGAATCGATCGAATCGACGACCGTGGTCGAGAACGGACAGATCAAAGGTTTGAAGTCGGTCGAGCCAAATTCGGCACGCAAACTGATCGAGAATTTCATGGTCGCGGCAAATGTCGAGATGGCCGAGTTTCTGGAAAATCACAACGCTCTATCGCTACGCCGTGTTGTTAATTCGCCAAAAAATTGGGAGGGCATCGTCAGGATAGCTGCGGAATATGGAGCGCATTTGCCGGCCGAAGCGGACCAGAAAGAGCTTTCAATTTTTATCGAGAAACGTAAGGCTGCGGACCCTGACCATTTCCCAGATTTATCGCTTTCTATTATCAAAAATATCGGCAGCGGCGAATACGTCGTTCAACGGCAAGGCGAAGATGCCGGCGGGCATTTTGGCCTCGCGGTACGTGATTACGCTCATTCGACGGCTCCGAATCGCCGCTTTACAGACATTGTCGTCCAGCGTCTTGTTAAAGGCGTGATCGGTAGCGGCACGTCGCCGTACACAGGCGAGGAACTTGATGCCATCGCCCAGCACGCCAACGATCAGGAACGCGCCGCGCGTAAGGTCGAGCGTAAAATGCGAAAGATCGTCGCGGCTACCGTGATGCAGAGGCACATTGGCGAGAAATTTGAAGCTATCGTTACGGGTGATACACCTGCGGGGGTTTTCGCACGCATCCTGCGACCGCCGGTTGATGGGCGTACCGTGCAGGGACAGGATCACGTCCGTGTCGGCGATAAGGTAAGCGTTCGGCTGCTGTCTGCAAATACAAGCAACGGCTTTATCGACTTTGCGGTCAGCCGTTAACACACTTCAATTTTCAACTCGCTATCAAATTGGCTAAGATAGAGGTGAGGTATTACCGAAATGGCTGAAAACGAAGGCGAAAAAGATCAAAAACACGGCTTGAAAGATAGCATTACCGGATTTGGACAGGCGATCATCGGTGAGATCGAGACGCTTGCGGGCGTTATAAATGCCGATCCGCTGGCTCAGGCAGAGGGCGAATTTAACGTCGAGGTCGGCACGAT
>JAYVUD010000163.1:0-5209 GCA_043788335.1 Chloracidobacterium sp.
CCGAAAGGAGATCGATTCGGGAAGATCGGAGCCGTCGAGATAAATATTTCAAATCGCACGCGCCGGTTTGTCGAACACGTGGCTGCTTGAGCTATCAAATATTCGACTACGTTCAGAATACACCCATTTTTCGCCTTTGCAACCGGTAAATGTGTCAGGTGTTTTCTCGGAGCGATCTCTGTTGGAAACCGGGCCTGCCGATTCGCTATCGCCTCTGCCTCGCCGTTGCGTGGCCCATTACCACCGGCCGTCAGAAGCTGAATCAAATTCTTATACATTGGAGGTCGTCTGAAAAGTAAAGTTTCTTTTCCCTGACAGGGAAGAATTTAATAGCGGCGGGTTAAATGAGGCTGCGAATGACACCCGCCGTTGATTTGAGAAACCATTTCGACGCTGAAAGTGTCGTATTCTCATCAATTTAATTCGACTCCTTTAGAGTCGTGCCCGTAACTTCAAATAACCGGGCGTTTCGCTATTGCTCAACACCCGGCTATTAAATTTATCGCTTTCAGCGAATTTAACGACTTTTCAGACACCCTCCATTTGAAGTGGAGCGCCGGAGAAAGTCCCGCCGCGGTTGCATCCTCACAACGTCCGCCTGTTCTTGACACTAATGATACAATATCGATAGAAGCTAGATCTTTGAAGATCGACCAACAAATAGTCAACCGGATGCCGGATCGCGCGTTCAAAACGCCTCGATCATCGAAAAATTTGTCCCGAGCGAACGGTCCCAAAACAAAAAAATTTCGCGGGACAGCGGGACAAAACGCGTTAAAGCCAATTGTTTCAATAGTTTCCCTGTCCCGCGGCTTGTCCCGCAAGGATCTCGCCGATCACGGTCACGGGGGTGTAAACGATTGTGCGACAGGCGTTTACGGATTTGCGGTGCTTGTCCCGCGGCTTGTCCCGCGGGCTCGCCGGTCGCGGTGCTTTTAATAGGATCTAATAAATATTAATAGCCGATCGTAAATGTTATTAAGGATTATGAACGGAAAGATGTCGCGGACAGTTCGTCGGTGATTTTTGATAATGAAGTTGAGCCCTTACTTACGTGCGGGCTACTGACACGGATACGAACACCGATCGGGGCCGGGTCTCGATAGAACCATAGCCCGTGGTGTGACGCGTATGTCGTGAGACTTGACGACGTTTTCGTGAGCGATTCGCGGCGGAGAACACCATTGACCGGCTCACGCCGGTAGCGTTCCTAGACGTCCGCGTCCGTACCCTCGACGGTACGTTAGGCCAATTCCACCGGACCTAACCCGTCCACTACACATTGCTCCAAGATCGGCCGAAGAACCCCGTGGTCCGCACGTCAGTAAGGGTGATACATCCAACACTGCACGTATCGCCATTGTCAACGCGATGGCCGGGGTGTAAAAAAGCTCGCCGCGGGTCGCGGGTCGCGCTGGCGGGATTTTCTTACGCCCGATTTTCTTGTATCCTTATAACTTAATCTTTGGTCGTTGCAGGGAGATCTTATGAGCGTAGAAATCGTGATGCCGCAAATGGGCGAGTCGATCACCGAAGGCACCGTTTCGAAATGGTTGAAGAAAGTTGGCGAACGCATCGACAAGGACGAGGCGGTGCTCGAGATATCGACCGACAAGGTCGACGCCGAAGTCCCGAGTCCGGGAGCGGGCATATTGCTTGAAATTCGCCACCACGAAGGCGAGACGGTCGAGGTCGGAACCGTCGTAGCCGTCATCGGTGCCGAGGGCGAGATATCTGTCCCAAGTCCCAAGTCCCAGGCCCCAAGTCCCGAACCCCAAGTCGCCGTCGAGGTAGAGACCGGCGGAAACTCGAATGTGAACGAACGTGTAACGCCCGACGAACAACCACCGATGAACAACGAATCGGCCACAGCGATCGTGATGCCCCAAATGGGTGAGTCGATAACCGAGGGCACCGTCTCGAAATGGCTCAAGTCCGTCGGCGACACGATCGAAAAAGACGAACCGCTGCTCGAAATATCGACTGACAAGGTCGATGCTGAGGTGCCGTCCCCTGCCGCCGGCACACTGCTCTCGATCAGCGTTAAGGAGGGTGAAACTGTCGAGGTCGGAGCCGTGCTTGCTCTGGTCGGAACGGCCGGTTCGGCGACCGAGGCCCCCAATACCCGTTTGCAGTCCACCCGTTCGGAAGCAGTCGTCGAACAGGTCAAACCGGCGCCTCCGGTACCGGATTCGAAGGCTTTTGTCGCATCGGCGAACAGTGGAGCGAATGGCAATTCGACGATCGACGAGCTTCGACGAACAAAATCTAGCCCTCTCGTCCGGAACATTGCCAAGGAGCATGGCGTCGACATTACGCGAATTCCCGGTTCCGGTCTGAGCGGCCGGGTAACGAAGAGCGACATCTTGTCGTTTATCGAGACCGGCGCAGCTCTTCGCCCTCAGGATCTCCTGGTCAAAGGTGCCCCGGTAAAGGCCACTCAAGCTGCTGTGCCGACGGCACAAAGAGAGTACGTTGTATCTCAGGTGTTTACATCAGTAGATGACCGGGTCGAGAAGATGTCAGTCATGCGAAAAAAGATCTCGGAACACATGACGTTCTCGCGAAAGACCTCGGCTCACGTCACAAGCGTCTACGAGATCGATATGACGAACGTCGCGAAATTCAGGTCTGCAAATCAGGCTGAATTTCAGAGTCGGTTCGGTACAAAGCTCTCGTTCATGCCGTTCATCTTTCAGGCTGTAACGAACGCGATCCGCGAATTTCGCATCGTTAACTCGCAGGTCGACGGCGACCAGATAATCTATAAGGGCGATATCAATCTCGGTATGGCCGTCGCCCTCGATTGGGGGCTCATAGTACCGGTTATCCGAAATGCCGATACGATGACATTGTCCGAACTTGCAACAACGGCAAATGATCTCGCAGATCGTGCCCGTACTAAAAAGCTTAGGCCCGAAGAAGTTCAGGGCGGCACGTTTACTATCACCAATCCGGGTGTTTTCGGCGGACTTTTCGGTACGCCGATCATCAATCAGCCGCAGGTTGCTATCCTGTGTGTTGGGGCGATCGAAAAACGGCCAAAGGTGCTGACGTCGCCTGACGGAGACGATTACATTGCGATTCGACAAATGGCTTATTTCGCGCTGACGTACGACCACCGTGTCGTCGACGGAGCTGATGCCGAGAGATTTCTTGCGTATATGAAGAGCTTTCTCGAGGTTGCTCAGTTTACAATTTAGTAATTAGAGCATTGGCCTGGCACGGAGATGTTTGATCTGCCAGTGTATTAAAGTCGCCGTTGAGGTGACATTCACTTATCAGGGTTGTTGGGTTCTGTTGGTCAAAAGGGTCCAAAATTGGCAAAATTGCCGAATGTTTCGTTTCCCGACAACTCGTTTAACGTCCGTTGCGTCTAAGTTCAGGTGGCTTCCATTTGTCAGTATTTAACTCGGGGGAAAATTATGTTAAAAAAACTTTCTGTATTTGCTCTTCTTTTTTCGATCGGCGTGGTCGGAGCTATCGCTCAAGGTACGCAACTTCGTACACTTGCAGCCGGCCAGAAATATAAGATCAAAGGCGTTGTCGTGTCCAAGGAGAACGAAACCACGTTCGTCGTCCGGGACACCGTCGGCGTAGACACCAAGGTTGTCGTAGCCCCGAACGCCAGCATCAAGAACAGTTCGTTCTGGGGTGGCGGTAAGTACCCTGTAACGGCGATAGTCCGCGGCTTGAATCTTGATCTCGAAGGCGTAGGCGATAGTTCGGGCAGCCTTTCGGCTTCGAAAGTACGTTTCGACAAGACAAACTTGCAGACGGCTCAATCGATCGATGCCCGCGTTTCGCCGGCAGAGGAGAGATTGACTGCGGCCGAACAAAACGCTCAGCGCGTATCGGGCCAGATTGACGAACTGATGGCCATCTCGAACGCCGCCAAGGGCGGAGCCAAGGCCGCTCAGGACACGGCTGATGCTGCTGTCGCCGGTGTGAACGCAACAAACAAGCGAATCTCGGATCTAGATGATTATGTCGTTCAGTCCACGGCAACGGTGAACTTTACGGTTGGCAGTGCCATTCTGTCACCGGAAGCCAAGACGTCGCTTGATCAACTTGCAGCGGCGTCAACCTCGCTTAAGGGCTACACGATCGAGGTCACCGGCTTTGCCTCGGCTGATGGCGATGCTCGGAAAAACAAGGCGCTCAGCGAACGTCGTGCACAGGCAGTCAAAGACTATCTGATCGAGAATCACAATATCCCGCTTCGCCGCATCGGCACGTCATACGGATTTGGCGAACTTCAGGCCGTCGCTGATAACACGACCAAAGAAGGCCGTCAACAGAACCGTCGCGTCGAGGTCAAGCTGCTTGTCAGCCGCGGCATCAACCAAAACGTCGAGGTCAAGGCTCAGCCGAAAGACCCCAACGATCGCTAGTTCGATCTGTATCAAGGGTGTGTTGAGGCGGTCAACGGAAACGACCGTCTCAACACATCTTTTTTTCACGGGTGTGGATGATGAAATTTAATTATCAAAGATCGATCTTTACCGCTCTAGCGGCAATATGCGGCTGTATTTCAGCCGTTTCCGCTCAGACACCGACACCAACGCCCAAGCCCGAAGACGAGATCATCAAAGTCGACTCTCGCCTCGTCGTGGTACCGGTATCGGTCACGGACGCTAACGGTCTACCCGTGCTTGGCCTGACCGCAGCTGATTTTCGGCTGCAGGAGGAAGCTAAGGCCCAGTCAATCGAAAAGGTCGGCACCGCCGAAGTAGTTCCGCTCGAGATCGCGTTGCTGTTTGACGTCTCGGCGAGCACGGATGCGATGTTTAAGTTTGAACAGGAAACTGCCGCTAAATTTCTGCAGGACGTTCTGCGTCCCAACGACCGTGCGACGATATTCACGATCGGTGCTCGGCCCGTATTGGTTCAGCCCCGTGACACGTCGGAAAAGAGCGTTGCTGCGATCAGGTCGATCGTCGGCACCAAGGAATTTACGTCCTTCTATGATACGGTCGGTGCCGCAGCCGACTATCTTCGCACAAACGCTCCGGACGGTACCCGGCGCGTGATCGTCGTGATCTCCGACGGCGAAGATACCAACAGCACACGCATTGCCAAGGCGATCCAGGACGGCTACCGGAAGATCGGCGACAAGATCAACACGATCGACAACAAAACGCTTTACCAATTGACCGTAAACTCCCGCAACGAGGCAAGTCAGGCAGAGCGGCAACGGGTAATGAGG
>JAYVUD010000164.1:0-19508 GCA_043788335.1 Chloracidobacterium sp.
CCGAAAGGCCGACTTCGCCAAGCCGCGGCATTCCGCTGCTCAAGGATGAACCACGGACGCTGCCCGAGATGTTTTTGCGGGCAGCGTCAGAGGAATTGCGGATATCGAACGCCCTCAATTACAAAAAAGACGGCAGGTGGTGCCCGATCTCGTCAGAAGTGATAGTTGAGAGGTCGGAAAATATCGCTCTCGGCCTCTATGCTCTCGGGCTCCGCAAGGGCGACCGGGCGGCAATACTCGCGGGCAACTCGCCCGAGTGGACGCTGTCGGACGCGGGGTGCCAATTTGCCGGCGTCATCGACGTGCCGATCTATACGACGTCGTCGCGGCACTCGATGAAATACATCATCCACGATTCGGCCGCAAGGGTGCTATTCCTGCAGGACCGGGCGATGTGTGAGCACTTTCAGGACGCTCTCGCCGATTGCCCGTCGATCGAGTCGATCATTTTTTTTGATGACACCGGAGTATCCGACGCTCGGGCGATCACGCTCGAACAGCTTGAGGCTAAGGGTTCGGCGTTGGGAAATGAGCAACTGGAGCTCGCGGCCCAACTTCGCGAAGCGCTCGATCCGGACGACATCGCGACGCTGATCTACACGAGCGGCACGACCGGCGAACCAAAGGGCGTCATACTCTCGCACACTAATCTGATCTCAAACACGATCGACGCGAGTGAAAAATATGCATTCTCGGGCCAGGATGTTTCGCTGTCGGTGCTGCCGTTGTCCCACGTTTTTGAGCGGACCGGGATGTACGTTTACATAATGTCCGGAATGGCCGTCCACTTTGCCGAGTCGATCGATAAGGTGCCGGACAACCTGAAAGAGGTCCGGCCGACCATCTTTATCGGTGTGCCGCGAATATTTGAAAAGGTGTACGCTAAGGCACGCCTCTCGGCCGCACGTTCGAGCCCGATACGCGAGCGAATATTCGACTGGGCGATCGACATCGCTGTAGAATACGCCTCAGCCATTGGAAAAGGCCTGCCGGTCTCGGTCAGCCTGATGGCGAAACACAGCGTTGCCGACAAGATCGTATACGCCAAGATGCGCGAGTTTTTCGGCGGCAATCTGAGGTTCTGCGTGACCGGTGGTGCGGCACTGTCCGATGATATCTATCTGATCTTTACCGGGGCCGGCATTCCGATAATGCAGGGGTATGGGCTGACCGAGACATCACCGGTAGTCTCATCGAGTAATCCGGTCGACGCCCGTGTCGGCACGGTTGGCAAGCCGATCCGCAACACAAGGGTACGTATTGCCGAGGACGGTGAGGTCGAGGTTTCAGGCCCCGGCGTGATGCGCGGTTACTATCACAAGGACGAGGCGACAAAAGAGGTATTCACCGACGACGGATGGTTTCGGACCGGTGACATTGGCACTCTCGACGCGGACGGCTATCTGACGATCACGGATCGTAAGAAAGAGCTGTTCAAAACATCGGGGGGCAAATATATCGCCCCGACACACATCGAGCAGATGATAAAATCATCGCGGTTTGTGAGTCAGGTCGTGCTGGTCGGCAATGAGAGAAAGTTTCCGGCGGCGCTCGTCGTGCCGAACTTTGAAATGCTTGACTCCTATGCCCACCACAAGGGCCTCGATCTAAAAACGCCTGAGGAATTTTGCCGAAGCGAACGCATCCGTGACCTTTTCGAGCGGCAAATAAGATCGCACACCGAGCATCTTGCACAGTATGAGAAAGTGAAGAGATTTGCGTTGGTCGAAAACGAATTTACCGTCGACGGCGGCGAGATGACGCCGACGATGAAGATAAAACGACGAGTCGTCGACGAGAAGTACAAAGACAAAATCGACGAAATGTACGCGGATTAACGCGCAATATCAATAGAATATTCGCGTTCCGAGACCACCCGTAACGCTACTTAGACCGGTTCTAGCCGCCCCGGAGGCAATTTCCAGAATTGTCTGAGCGATGCTCTTTTTACTATGATCGACCTCGACAATGTCATAGGGTTCGAGCGGTATGTCCTTTTGCTGTCCTTTCTTGATCATGTCGTAGTTCGCTGATATTGTTTCCCGCTCTTTTGAACCCGATTTGAGTCGATATATCTTGATGTCCTTGGTCTTTGCCTCGCGCTTTACACCGCCGATCATCGCTATTGCCTGAGTCAGCGAGAGGCCACCTTCTTTGATATAAACCCCCTGGGGCGTAACAACCTCGCCGGTTATATATACCGGTCTGGCCTTTTGTACGACGATCACATCACCGGGATAAATGAGTGGATTGGCCTCTTCCTTGCCTAGTTTGACACTGCCCAGGCTGTACATTCGTGACGGAACATCGGTCGGGTCGCTCCCACTTTGCCTCCAGTCGCTGTCTTCGCCGGCGTCAGTACACAATGGAGCACGTGTGCGAAAGACCTGGATCATCCCGCCCGCGTCATCGGTAACGCCGCCGGAAAACGCGAGCAGTTCGATCAGCGTTGCTTTTCGCATCAATATGATCTGTTGCGGAGTTCGGACCTCGCCGTATATGGTTGCCGGCGGGCGGCTCTTGCGATCAGTGACGCGAATGCTGATCTGCGGATTTTTGAGATATTTGGCAAGCAACGTGCTGATGTCGGTGCGAAGTTCGCGTTCGGAACGACACTTGGCGACTACGGGTTTGTCGAAGAACGGTACCTCGATCTTGCCATCCTCATCGACCGTAACCACAAAATCAAACTGCGCCTCGCCGAGCACCTTACCGGTGATCTCATCGCCGGGGCCGACCAGATAACCTCGCTGCCCAGATACATCGACCGGCGGAGCCTGAGCCCCGATCGCCTGAACGCCAACCGCAAAAACCGCCAAAAACAACCAAAACACTATCTTCATCGTTAATTCACCAGTAATACAGATCCATCCAAGCATAACCTACTAAAACAACCGATTCAAACTTTTTCGCCGAAAGCATGCGTAGCTGTCCGGCAGTATCTCGCATTTACACTTGCGTCGAGGGCGTTGAAATTTCAAAATATTGACAAGCCTCCCCGCACGCAAAGTGGTTAGATGACAGAAAACGACGAACAGTCAGGAGAAAATTTTTGGTTTCTGCGGCGGCCAACCCAGTTTATGGCTGACGTCGTCACGCTCTGTGCCGCGTTTTTCATCGCTTACTTGCCGGCGGTCAATGTACAGCTAGGCGATTTTTACGTCGATACCGCTCTGCGGCAACTGCCGTTCGTCATCCTGATCCAGCTCTCGGCACTTTTTCTAGTGGGTGCATACTCGATCATCTGGCGTTACGTCAGCATCGAGGATATTAAAGTTTTTCTGAAGGCGGCGGCGATCTCGTGCACGATCCTGATAATCCTCAGGTTCGTGCTCATCTTTTCCAATTTCAATCTGTGGCAGATACCGATCTCGGTGATCCTGATCGACACGATGATGGCGTTCGGCGGCCTGCTCGCGTTGCGAATTTTGCGGCGTTTCATGTACGAGTTGAATGAAAAGAACCGTGTCTACACCGGTCGCCGCCGTCTAAAGCGAAAGCCCACGCTGATCGTGGGTGCCGGCCGAATGGGTGCGACGCTCGTCAAGGAAATGGTCGGCCGGGCGGACGGCGAGCTAGAAATACGCGGTTTTGTTGACGACGACGCTCGGAAGCGCGGCGGAAGCGTCAGCGGCATCAAGGTGCTCGGCGGAACACGCGAGCTCGCCCGCCTGGTCGACGAACTCAGTATCAAACAGGTCGTCATCGCTATCGATCAGGCTCAGGGAAAGGAGATCAGACGGATAATCGACGTCTGTACGGCCATTCCAGTCCGTGCTCAGATCGTCCCGAGCCTGAATGAGATCGCCCACGGCCGCGTCTCAGTCAGCCGCATCCGCGACGTTCAGATCGAGGACCTGTTGGGCCGCGATCCCGTCGAACTCGATGATAACAACCTGCATCAGTTTCTGTCCGGTAAGTCTGTGATGGTGACCGGCGCCGGCGGCTCGATCGGGTCGGAACTTGTTCGCCAGATCACTAACTACAAGCCGGCACAGATCCTGCTGGTCGAGCGAGCTGAGTTTTTCCTGTTTCAGATCGGCCGCGAACTCGCCGCTGATTTTTCCGAGACGAAATGCGTGCCGCTAATTGCGGATATTGGTGATGAGCCGCGGATGCGTGAGGTTTTCGAGCGGTATCGACCGGACGTCATATTTCACGCGGCCGCCCATAAGCACGTGCCGCTGATGGAGCAGAATCCGGCCGAGGCGATCAAGAACAACGTATTTGCGACGCGGCTCATCGGCCGTCTGGCCGGCGAATACGGCACCGGCGATTTCGTCATGATCTCGACCGATAAGGCCGTCAACCCGACCTCAGTAATGGGTGCGTCGAAGCGGATCGCCGAGATCGTCATACAGGATCTCAATCGAACTTTCGACACCAAGTATGTCGCCGTTAGATTCGGCAACGTGTTAGGGTCTGCCGGCTCGGTCGTGCCGATCTTTCGCGAGCAGATCCAAAAGGGCGAACCGATCACCGTTACGCACAAGGATATGACTCGGTATTTTATGACCATCCCCGAGGCATCGCAGCTCGTCCTGCAGGCCGGTGCGTTAGGCGAGGGCGGCGAGATCTTTATCCTGGATATGGGCCGGCCGGTCAAAATACTCGACCTCGCACAGGATATGATCCGCCTTTCGGGCCTCACACCGTACGAGGACATCGACATCAAATTTACCGGCATCCGAAATGGCGAAAAACTGTTCGAGGAACTCGAGATCACCGGCGAGAACCTGCTCAAGACACGAAATCCAAAGATCTTTATCGGCAAGATCGGTACCTATTCGAAACCCGAGGTCGAACGCATCGTCGAGGAATTTCAAATTGCCGTGACCGCATCAGATGAAAGCGGCATTCGTCGAACATTCAACAAAGTACTCCCGGAAGCGACTATCACCACAATTGACAAGCAGCTCGCTACCGGCGGGATCGCACCTGATCCGATATAAACCGGCGTTGCACAAATATCGAAATAGTCGTGTGATTTCCGTTCTAATTCGCCTCCAACTGTGATTAAATTCAAGTTATGACGCAGGCAAAGATATCCAAAAATCGCATCTCCCGAAAAGCGGCTAGTTTTACCGAATCGGTCATCCGCGAAATGACGCGCGAGGCGATGAGGTATAAGGCCGTAAATCTTGGCCAGGGTTTTCCCGATTTTGCCGCCCCTGAGGACATCAAGCAAAAAGCGATGGCAGCGATCGCGGCCGACCACAACCAGTATGCGATCACGTGGGGCGTCAAGTCATTTCGCGATGCGATCGCGGCGAAAACGATGTGGTTCCTCGGCATCGACCTCGACCCGGAGACGGAGATCACCGTGACGTGCGGCTCGACCGAAGGGATGATAGCTGCAATGATGGGATGCGTCGATCCGACCGAAGAAGTGATCGTTTTTGAACCGTTTTACGAAAATTACGCTCCTGACGCCATCCTCTCGGACGCGACACCGCGACACGTACCGCTGTACCGAACCGACAACGGTTTTGTCTTTGACCGCGAAGAATTGAAAGCCGCCTTTAACGAACGGACCAAGGCGATCATCATCTGCAATCCAAACAACCCGACCGGCAAGGTCTTTACCCGCAAGGAGCTTGAGTTCATCGCAGATCTCTGCAAGGAGTACGACGCACTCTGCTTTACCGACGAGATCTACGAGCACATCATCTACGACACCGCCCCGGATGCCGATCCGTTTGAACATATTTGTATGGCAAATATCGAAGGTATGCGTGAGCGGACCGTCGTCGTAAACTCGCTGTCGAAAACCTACTCGGTCACGGGTTGGCGCGTCGGATACTGTATCGCCCCGCCGGATATCACGTCCGCGATCCGCAAGGTACACGATTTTCTGACCGTCGGCGCCGCTAACCCGCTACAACACGCCGGTGCGTATGCCTTGACGCTGCCGCCGAGTTATTACGAGGAACTGCAGAAGGACTATCAGAGGAAGCGCGATTTTATCGTGCCCGTTCTCAAGAACGCTGGCTTCAAGTGTGACTCGCCCGAGGGTGCTTATTACGTAATGGCAGACATCTCAAACTTCGGCTTTGCCGACGATCTTGAGTTTACAAAGCACCTGATCCGCGAGGTCGGCGTCGCGGTTGTGCCCGGTTCGTCGTTCTACCACGACGCCCGCCTAGGCTCACAGATGGTCCGATTCTGTTTCTGCAAAAAGGACGAAACGCTCGAGGCCGCGGCCGAACGGCTTGAACGACTTGTCCGGGGATAGCTGCCCTGACGGTTCCACATTAGGATCAAAGCTGACTCTTGTTTTCCATCCGTGGCGGGCGAGGTTCGTCGGCGATCGCCCCCTCGGGCAGCAATCAGTCCGATATATTCTGACTCAGAACCGAAACGTTTTTGAATTTCACTTCCATTTTGGAACCGGATAGCGTTATAATCCTTAACAATCGTTCAAAATGTAGAATTTGGTGCTACAATCACCTCCCTATTAACATTAAGAGGTTAGAACTTCGACGAATACGTTTGCATAAAGGCGAGTGACGGGGCGTGCTCGGTCCGAACGGCCAATCACCCGATTAGGAGAATATATATGGAAAGAATGCTGATTAAACATCTGTCCGGTTCCAAGGCCAATCAGGTGGAGGAATTTTCGCTCAGACATCATAACGAGTTGATATTCGGCCGGGACACCTCGGCGACCGTCAAATACGATCCTGACCGCGACGACCTAGTCGGACGCGCACATGCCAAGATCGCCCGCGACCCCGCCGATCCGAACGGATTTCTGTTGACGGATATGAACAGTACCAATGGAACGTTCAAGAACAAGCAGCGTGTGACCGGGACGGTCAAGCTAAATATCGGCGACACTGTGCAGTTTGGCCCGAACGGCCCGGAATTTGTTTTTGACGTCGAACCAAAACCCGAGAACTATGCAAAGGCGACACGAATGGTGGAAACCGCCAAAGCTCCGCCCGCGACGCGAATGGCCGCGGTAGTACCGCCCGCCGCGGCGGCAGCCGCCGCCGCCGGGAACGCTTCGGGCAAAGTCGGCAAGGAAACGGTCGAACGCATGATCTCGCAGTCGGTCTCTAAAGCAAAGACCGATCAAGGGCGAAAGTTTGGAGTGATCGGGGCCGTTGCCGTCGTTGCATTGATCGTCCTGTTTGCTGGAGCGGGCCTTGGTTACTGGTATTTGTCCACCCGCGGAGCGGCGTCGAAAGACGATGTTTCAGGGCTAACTGGAGCGGACAAGAAAATGCTGGGCGACAAGAATGGCGAGAAGAGTAAGGACGTGCCTGATGCGGCGGACAAGTCAGGCCCGGCTATGTCTGCGGTCGAGGTCAACGAGAAATTTGCTAAATCCGTCGTTTATATAGAGGTCGCATGGCGACTGATCGACACGTCCAAGCAGGCTCAGATCTATCACCAGTTCGTACCTAACAATCGTGCCGTGCTATCAAAACTATTGGGCGTCAACCTCGGGACCGGGCCGATCGATGCGACTGCCGGTGCCTCCGTACCGGTCTACGTTCAGACAGGCAATACATACGAACCACTTCTGACGGATACCAAATCGAATCTCACTGTACCGGTCGGCGGGCGGCACTCCGGCACCGGATTTATCGTTACAAACGACGGTTTTATCCTGACAAACCGACACGTCGCAGCCACGTGGATGACGACTTATCATTTTCCGGCCGATACGCCTCGCGGAGTGGTGGTCACGCCCGATGGCCGTCTAGCGAGTTCCTCGCTGGTTGCCCCGCCGTCGGACTGGGTTCCGGCCAATACGAAACAGGAAGGCAAACAGCTGCAGGGTAATCTAAAGGGTGTCGACGATACGCTGGATGTCACCCTCGCCGGCAAGGAAAATCGGATGGCTGCGACGCTTAAGCAAGTTTCGGACAGGCACGACGTTTCACTGGTCAAGATCGATGTTCCCGGGCAACTCTCCAAAGTGGAACTTTTCGACAACTACGATTCACTCAAAAAAGGCGAGAGCGTCGTTATTCTTGGGTATCCGGCTGCATCACCCCGCGTTTACGGCGTGATCTCGTCCAAGGACGTATTCAATCAGGGAACCCAGCTCAAGATGATCCCCGACCCGACCGTCACCGCGACTAATATCGGAAATATTATCCGCGACAGTGATGACAAGGCTACGAATAAGCGTGTGAGCATGATGGGCGATGTCATCCAACTCTCAACTGGTTCGACGGGCGCAGGCAATTCGGGCGGGCCGGTTTTCGATTCGCAGGGACGCGTGATCGGCATCTTTTTTGCGGGGGATCAGGCAAACGCGATCACGTATGCAGTTCCGATCCGTTATGGAAAGGAATTTCTTTCGGGAGAATAATTCGCCGCGGTAAGTGGGAAAGGATATTCAGGATCGAGATGTGAACGCTCACAAACTAATGGTCCTGAATATCCTCTCCGTGGTCTTGTGATGATCCGACGATGAAAAGACGAGTCCAGATTGATGAAATGATCGGCGAATACCGCGTTACCGGCTTTCTCGGCGAAGGCGGTATGGGCGAGGTCTACCGGGGCGTTCATGAAAAGCTCGGCCGGCATGCGGCCATCAAGATCCTGCATTCTCACACCGCTGACGAGAGCTTTAAGACGCGATTTTTTAATGAGGCCCGCCTGCAGGCAGGACTCCAGCATCCGAACATCGCGACGCTCTATGATTATCGCGAGGATGGCGGACAACTCTTTATTTTTATGGAGTTGGTGGACGGCGAGTCGTTATCGGACCTGATCGAACGCGGTCCGTTTGACGTCGACGAGGCTCTCAGGGTCTTTGCCTCTATCTGCGAAGCCGTCGCCTATATCCATGGCAACGGCATTATCCATCGCGACATCAAAGCCGAAAACGTCAAGATGACATCCGGCGGAGGAGCTAAGCTATTGGATTTTGGCATCGCGCAAGACTCGGCAAGCCACGGCCTCACGCAGACAGGCGGCGTGATCGGAACGCCAAACTATCTGTCGCCCGAGCAGCTCGAGGGCAGGCCTGCAACGACGCAGGCTGACATCTGGGCTCTCGGCGTACTACTTTATACAATGGTCACCGGAAGTGCTCCATTCAAGGGTAACTCGGTTGGCGAACTCGTCCTGAAGATCACAACGGCGGAGTTCGTACCTCCACATACTGTCAATAAGGCGGTACCGGACAAGGTCGAGTCGATCATCAGAAAGTGTCTGCAAAAAAAGCCCGCGGATCGATACGAATCGGTAAACGACCTGCTTAAGGCGATCAGACAACCGGCAGACCCGACGGCTGTTATGAATGTTTCGGGCGGCGGGACCGCAGGCCTCGATATCGAAACTGAAACAGTCGTTCGCGAAAGAATGCCGTTGACCGAGGTTCAATATAGCCAAGCGACGGCCGAAAAGGCGATCCCTCTGACAGAGGTGAATTACGCCTCGCCGACGAGAGAACCGACGACGGAAAAGGCGATCCCGGCCGCAAAAAGTTTCCCTTACGCGTTGTTTATCGGTGGATCGGGCGGTGTGCTGTTATTGGCGATCGTCGGGATCTCGGTCGCCGCATATATGATGACACGCGAGAACGCTGCTCAACCGCCGGTCAAGGACGTTCAAAATTTATTCTCCAAAAATTCGCCCTCTCAAAATGCATCGGGCAAGAGTTCGTCGGCAGTTAACGGAACCGCTCCGAATGGCTTGCCGGGCAAGGGAAACAACCAGATACGAATTGATGTAGATGAGGGAAAAGCACAGGTATTACGAAATGGCCAGGTGCTAGGCAGTACGCCTTACGATATGGACGCGAACATTGGTGACACGTTGAACCTGGTGCTAAGACGCGAGGGGTATACCGACAAACCAGTAAACATCGAAGTCACAAGCGGTAAGAGGGTATTCACGTTTTCGTTGAAAGGAAAATAGTAACTGACATAACATGCGAGATACGAGACATTTCAACGCAAGCGAGATCGCCGCGACCGTGGTCGCCTCGGTCCGGACCAACCCGGGATGCGTCCGCGAGGCCAACGAGGACAACGGTCGGCACGTCAGCCCAAATGATACTGATATCAGACTAAACCGGGGAACGCTGACGATAGTTGCCGACGGCATGGGCGGGCACGCCTCCGGCGAGGTGGCGTCGCAAATGGCGATCGACCTGATCAGCGAACTATATTATGCGGAAAATGGTCTTGACGCTCCGGACGCCTTGAGACAGGCGATCGAGATCGCAAACCAACAGATCTACGAGGCATCACTGGCAGACGAAAAGTGTCTTGGCATGGGCACGACGGTAGTGGCTCTCGCGGTACTCGGCGATACGGCATATTCGGCCCACGTCGGCGACAGTCGTTTATATCGTTTCCGCAGCGGAGTTTTGGAGATGATGACGTTTGACCATTCTCAAGTGATGGAAATGGTCAAACACGGCATCATCACAATGGCCCAGGCCCGGGATCATGACGACAAGAACGTGATCCTGCGTGCAGTCGGGACACAAGAGGTTGTAGAGGTCGAGGTCTCTGCAAATTTCGCCGTGATCTCAGGCGATACCTTTCTTCTTTGCTCTGACGGGTTAAACGACATGCTCGAGGATGCGGCGATCGAGTCGATACTGCGCGAGGAGCCGGATGTGCACGCGGCGAGCGAGAAATTGATTGCGGCGGCAAACGAAATGGGTGGACACGACAATATTACGGCCTGTGTTGTGCGTGTGACACGAGAAAATGTCGGAGAGAACGCGAGCAACGTTCGCACCACAAGAGAGACGGGCGCGTTCCGCTAACGAAAACAAGGGCTACTGGAGTAATAGATGATCGGACAAATTATCGGGAACTACAAGATCGAAGAGAAACTAGGCGAAGGTGGAATGGGTGCCGTCTATAAAGGCGTCGACACAATGCTCGACCGCGAAGTAGCGATCAAGGCTCTGAAGCCGGAGCTTGCCAGCCAGACATCGGTGGTCGAACGCTTTCGCTCCGAAGCCGTAACATTGGCCAAGCTCAACCATCCTAATATCGCAACGCTCTACTCGATGTTTCGGCAGGGCGAAGAGCTATATATGGTGCTCGAATTTGTCCGCGGCGAGACACTCGACAGCTTGCTTCGCCGGCGGGGAGCCTTACCCGCCGAAGAAGCGATCCCGGTATTTTGCCAGGTGCTCGACGGCATTGACCACGCCCATGAACTCGGTGTCGTTCACCGCGACATCAAACCGGCGAATATGATGCTCACGGAAAAAGGCACGCTCAAGGTGCTCGATTTCGGTATCGCCCGACTGCTCGGCAGTGCCCGGATGACGCGAGCCGGTAATATTATCGGAACTCTCGAGTATATGGCTCCGGAACAGGTTCGCGGACAGGAGACTGACGGACGCAGCGATATCTATGCCCTGGGAATGATGCTGTACGAAGTGCTGACGGGAAAATTGCCGTTCGACACCGATAACGAATTTGAACTGATGAAGTCGCAGACCGAGATGACGCCGACCCGCCCCCGCGAGATCAACCCGGCGATCTCGGAAGAAGTCGAAGCGGCGATAATGAAGGCGATCGAAAAAGACCCCGAAAAGCGTTTTCAAACCGGCGGTGAGTTTCGCGAAATGCTCGTCGAAGCCGGCTTTGCCGAATCGGGTACGATGCACGGCCTGACCGGATCGTTCAAAAAGCCTTCGACCCGACCGTCGAGGCCGGCGGTCTCGCAGAGCGACGCTGTGAATATGAAAAGCACAGCCCCGGTCATCAAGGAAACGCGTTTGGGCGTCGCAACGGCACCGCCCGCGGGAGACCCCAAACCGACAAGGCTCGGGGCGAGTGCACCTCCGCCAGCTCAAGGTTCGACCATGAAGGCGACCCGGCTCGGAACGTCAAATGCCGGGATAGCCCCGCCCGCACCCGCGGAGGATGTCGGAGCTCAAGGTTCGATATTCAGTAAGTTGTCAACAGTTCATTATGCGGCTGCGGGTGGGGCGTTATTATTACTGATCGGCGCTGTGATCGCGATATCGATGATAATGTTTGGCGGCTCGTCAAAAAATGCGAAGAGCGAACCCGCAAAACCGCAGAACACGAGAGCGGAATCGCAAATGCCCGACGTCGTTACGATGCCTAAGCAACCCGCGCAGACGGACGCGCAGCCTAGCTCGCAGAGTACGATGCCGACCGAAAGCAATACGACGCTGCCCGGAACGGGTGAACTGACGCCGCTCAATTCGGCGCCGAAACCGGATAGGCCGGCGACCCCGGCGCAGAAGCCGGCCGAACCGAAGAGCCCGCCGCCGGCCGCGAAACCGAAACCCGTCTCTAAGCCGGGCCGTGCGGAAAAGTTATTGACCGGAAATTAGAAAGGAGTAAGTCAGATGAGAACATTGAAATTATCACCATACGCTGTAATATTTGTGGCCATTTTAATGGTTATTTTGTCGAACACCGCGGTTTCGGCCCAATACAAAGGCTCTCCTGTAAAAAAGGAGAAACTGTTAAGCGTCTTAAACTCAAGACAACTGCAGACTCGCGAGATCGTCGCTGTCATCAAGAGCAACGGCGTCGATTTTCAGGTTACGCCGGCGGTCGAACAGGAGCTTACCTCGGCCGGTGCACGGCCTGAGGTGATAAGCATGGCCCGGGCCAATTACCGCTCCTCGGCGACCGCCGTTGCCAAAGGCGAAACCACGCCAACTAAATTTAGCGGCCAACCGCTGACCAAGGATGCCATCGTCACATTACTGCAAAACGGCGTAAGTGACGCCCAGGTCAGAAAGAATATCGGTTCGCGGGGTGTCAATTTCAAAGCCACGTCAACCGACAGCGTGGAGATCAAAAAGGCCGGAGCTAGTGCCGCGACCGTTAGCTTGATCGAGTCAAGCTACGTCGATCCAAACCGGAACGCCGCATCGAATAATGACACCGGTGCTTCGAAAGGCACTGATAAATACGATACTTTGATCGACAAAGCCGTTGTCCAATACGACGTTTCTAAGGACACCCCCGGGGCGATCAGCACCCTGCAAGAAGCGATCAAAGCGAACCCGCAAGAGGCACGAGCCTATCAGCAAATGGGTTACATGCAGCTTTACGGCCAGAAGAATTTTGATGAGGCCGAAAAGAATATGCGTGAGGCAATAAACCGCGGCGGCAGTGCGGTGTTCCGCGTATTTCATAATCACGATGGGTTGATGCGGGTGACGTGTCAGGGATCGCTGTTTATCTCTAAAGACACCGTCCGGTTCGAATCAGATGACAACAAGCATACTTTTGAAACAACGGACGCCAATATTATCGAAGTGAAGGTGAACAGCTTTTTCAAGGCGTTTTACAAGCTCAAGTCGGGATCGTTCAAGTTTGTACTCAAGAGCGGCGAGTCGGACAATGTGAAATTTGATTTCGCGCCATTGACCGATAATGCGCTGGAATCCAAGATGATAGTCCGGTTGATCGGCAAGAAATAACGGCACTTGGTTGAGGGACCGGTAACGTAAGTTCGCCCCGAAAGTATCGTGTTCAGATTTCCAATCGCGCCCCGTCAACTACGAGCGCTCCGACCGTCGCGGCAGTGCCGTCACCAATGATCGGGTAGAATCTCGTATCTTACACATCAAAAAAGGGCAGGAGTTGCCGACTCCGTCAACTCCTGCCCTTTTTCTATTCGTTCAGCGAGCGTTAAGCCGCTTTCTTTCTTGACGCTTCTTTGGCGACCTCGTTCGCGCGTTTGCTGAAATCGCGGGCCTTTTCCATTATCCCACGGTAATTCTCGCTTCGTGTCTTGAACTCCTCTTTTACCTTTTCACGCATCGCCGTGTTCTTAGGGTCATAAACGTCGCGGAGCAATTTGGCGGCCATACGGTAGTTTTCGAAAGCTTCGAGTTCGAGCCGCAGCGATTGTTCTTTCAGCCGCAGGTATTCGCGATAGTCATCATTTATCTGCATTTCCTGAGCCTTTTGGATCTTTTCAACAGCTTCGCTGCCGGACGACGCGCCGTCATTTATCAGATAGACGACATCGTCGGCGATCTTTTTTGCCGCGACCACGTCGTTTTTTGCCATGGCGGCCTTTAGCTCTTCGCGTTTGCCCTCGTTCTGATCGTATAGGACCTTGATCTTGGTGAGGTCCGCGTTGGCAGATGCAACCAGATTAACCGCCTCGGCAGTTTGATCCGCGGGTCCCAGAATATCAATGCCGCCGCCCGTCGAGCGTTTGCATGACGTCACGAATAACGCGATGGCAAAAAACGCCACCGCAACGAAAATGAGATTTTGCTTAGAACGCCAATTCATCAAATAAGCTTGAAATCATTATTATACTTGCGCTGCCAGATAAAGCCATCCAGCACGTAATGCGTCAACTGCGGCAGCGCAAGTAGCGGTACCAGAAACACCTTGAACGTCTCGATATCCCATTCGCTGCCAAATAGCCATGGCCGGTCGTGCCAGACGCCGCGGTCCCATACCAATTCTTCGATGTAGGCGATCGCCCACAGCGTCGCCAGGAAAAAGATCAGATTATGCGATAACGTGCGGTACACCGGGCCGGCGGTCTCACGGCGGAACCGAGCGTAGACATAGATCAATGCAAAATATGGCACGCCATGGATGATGACGTTTGTCACCGTAAACGCATAATCGGAATTGAAATACACAATGCCGATATACCAGCAAACGGCGGTCGTGGCGACGATGATGTCCTTGCCGATATTTAGAAAACCGGTCGTAAAATATTGAAAGGCCGATTTAGCAAAATAGGCCGTCAGGGCGATCACATAGACGGGATACAGTATTTGCTCGACCACCGCCGGAATCGATAGAAAGTCGTTTTTGACGAACCACTCGAAATTTCGCGGCAGACGCGTCATCCAAAACGCGAGCGGATAGACACTAGCCGCGTAGATCGCCGCGGCATCGATCCACCATGTCCATCGTCCGGTCTCACGCAGCTTTTGCCGATAGAGATTGACCCAACCGTATTGCTGACGGATAAAGTGAAATACAGCGACCGCCGCTAAAACCCGCCAAAATACTAGTTCGCCCTCGGAATAAAGTGCAACGGCGAGCCCATAGCAAATCACCGGGACGAGCGTGTAGAGCCAGAACAGGCGTTTGAACTCCGCTTTGTCAAAATAGACACGGAAACTCGTCGACCAAACGTGGGCGACATCGATGAACAGCACGGCCATTATCCACGTCCATTCCGGCGACTCGCCGCGTAGGAGTCCGAACTTCCACCCGACCGCCAACAGCAGCAGCGACGCCAACGCACTCCCCAAGAAGACCATCAGATCGATCTCTCGGGAAAAGAGCCAGTAGTTTGGTCTTTGCAGTGTTGCGTCCATAACAACGGAGGAAACACGCGAGGTAGCGTGATTGATTTCCCTGTCTAGGGCTCGCTAGGATACTCGACGATATAACCTCTACCTGCTGGCGCGAAAATCCGAGTATCAGCGTCTGATTCGAAAACCCCGAAACATAGCTCTTTCTTTTTCTTGACGACGTCTGCATTAAGGAAACACGCAAGAGGAGCTTCGATGTCTTCAATAAACGCTTTCCTAAAAGTTCCTTTCTTATCGCCGTTGAAAATGATTACAGCCAGCGGGTAATCATACCGATGTGTTTCAGTGATGCCTTCGCCATTATCTTTGCGGGTACCTTTTCGTGACAAAATTAGTGCGAAGTCGTCAAAATGGTCATGGTTGAAATCACCAACGATGTAATAAGGCTTTGAGCCCTTATAATACTTGCGCATTTCGGTCAAGTACATAGCATCCAGAGAGCTCTCCGACAAGAATCCATATTCCATGTTTGTCGCCAAAAAAATCTCAAGAGCCGCAGCATGTCTCGGGTTAAGGTCAGCGACACGCTTCTGACCTAAACCAATCGAAATGGCGAATAAAATGACCGCAAGCGAACAAATGGTCCTCATATATTTAATTCTTGTGAGTGGATTCATATATGGTCGTGTCTCTGCCCTAAGATCTCTTTCGCCGCGCGCAATCCATGATAGAACGCTTCTTCAAAAAGTGCGACGCCGCTGAGGTCGGTATGGGCGAAATGAATATTGCGATATGGTTTGACAGCCTGTTCGCGAATGCCGCTCCAGATAAAATTTGGCCGCGGCGAGATCATCGCATGGCCCCAGCGCATAATGTCGATCCGCGACGTCAGATCGTAAATGTCGGAATGTGCCCGGGCGATGTCCGTCAGGCAGACGTCGGCAAGCTGTTTCCAATCGTAGTTGAACAGCGTCGTCCGGCCGTCAGGTTCGGCACACATCGGGTAATAATAGGTCAGTATCGTCGGACCATAGTCGATTCCTTTTTGGTGCGTCGCGGTAACGTAACCGAGCGACTGGCTCTCGTAGAAAACATTGTCCCACGATAGCGGAAAGTCACGGTTAAATCGCGGCTTGGGCCGATCTTTCAGGAAAAGGTTAGCGACGAACCACGCGTTATGCTGAAACTCGCCGGCCGCAAACGGCGGCGATTGGCGAAAACCGCGAATAACGAACGGAGCAGTAAACATCGGTGACGCGTAGATCACTCGCTCGCAATGGATGCCGCGAAGGTCCCCGCCGTCGAGCAGCAGCACGTCAACGCCCTTCTCCATGGGTACGACAGAGACGACCATTTGCGAAACACGAACATTTTCGCCCACCGCGGTTAGGAAATGGTTTACGAACTGCCCGTTGCCTTCGGGTACGGTGATAAACGGCTGCGATTCGACACCGCTCTTTCGAACCCGTGAACAAAAATAGAAAAGTCCGACCCACGCCGAGGCTTGTTCGATCTTTAGACCGTAATCGTCGCGCGTTGCGTAATCGCAATACCAGAGCAGGCGTTCCGACGTAAATCCGTTCTGCCGCAGCCACTCGGCAAATGAGATGCGGTCGAGCGACGTGACCTGCACATCGTCCGAACAGGTTGCGAGCGGGACGGCAAACGCGCGTCTTCCCTTTGCGTCACGCCAATTGACCCACTCGTCGACCCGCCGTTGAAACTCGGCGAACTGCCGTTTGTCGTCGAGGCTCGCTCCAGCGGCCAGATATAGGCCCTCGTACCAGCGGCCCTTATAAAATAGGCGTTCCTCAGGTTCGCGGCAGAGATATTGTTCCTTGACGATCAGTTCGCGATCGGCGTCGCGGCCGTCGAGCAAGTTCATTTCGTCCAGCAACGGGATAAGATCGGTGTTTTCCTTGAACGGGACCGGCAGATAATGTGCGGCCCACGGGTATCCGACGGGCTCGCCGCGGCCGCTGCGGGACGTTCCGCCGGCAGCTTTTTCAAGTTCAAGCAGGACGAAATCGTTAAAATCGGCTTTTTTCAGTTTCCACGCCGCCGTTAACCCCGCAATGCCGCCGCCGATGATCGCAACCTTTTTGGTCTCCCACTTATCGGCGGTAACCTCGTACACCCGATTTTCGCGCAAAACGTGACCGAGTTCGGCCGATTGCCCGATGATCTCGCCATCGGGAAACGCCCGCGACTCATCCGACCGGCACGCCGACATGGCAAACGGCAAGCCTAGAAAGAGCGTCAATAATTCGCGGCGAGTAAGGACTGGCATGTAATTCAAACAGGATAAACAGGATCGTTGGTCGGATGAAGTCGGAAGTACTCAAGTCTCGGATTACCGAAATTAATGAGTAGACCGACCTCTGTTCCCATCGCATTTAAGTAATTGATCACCTGAGCTTTGTGCTCCGACAAAATTCGGATTACAGCCTTGAGCTCAACCAACACCTTTTCCTCGACGATCAGGTGGGCGACGAAGTCACCAACAATAACTCCCCGAAACCGAACCTTTAAGGCAACCTGTGCACCAACTTTCAAACCTCGCTGACTGAGGGCAACCACGAGGGCCTTTTCATAAACGCTTTCCAAGAACCCCGATCCAAGTTCCTTGGTCACCTCGAAACTGCATTCCAATATCTTCGATGTTAATTCCTCGTACTTCATCCTGCCAATCCTGTCCATCCTGTAAAAACTACCCCGTAATTACTGCTCGAATTTGCGCCATTCAGCCTCGTAGTATCGGACCAATGACTGGTTGTCCAACCGGTTCGCCTCAATCTCTTCGTCGGGGCGTGACGTGTCGCCGGTGAATTCGAACATCGAGGCAAACGAGTTGTCGGTCAGGAAACGCAGTTCGAGGCCCGGCGGCGGTTTTGTCGGCGGATCAAATGGCTGTAGTTTTGCGAGAGCGTAGCCCCAGATGCCAAAGCTTGGGACCGTTGTTTGATAAGGTTTGACCGTAAAGCCCACCGTTTCAAGCGTCTTGACGATGCACCAGAACGATTTGCGGGCGACGAGCGGCGATGTGGTCTGGATCACGACAGCCGAGTCAGGTTTGAGCTTTTTTTTAAGCAGATTATAAAAGCGTGTCGTATAAAGTTTGCCGAGAGCAAAGTTGTTCGGGTCCGGAAAATCGACGATCGCCACGTCAAACGGTTCGGTTTCGACGCTGTCGAGCCAGACAAAGGCATCGCCATTCGTCAGATGGACGCGAAGATCGTCCCACGAGTGTTTATTCAGTTCGCCGAGTGCAGGAACGGCGAACGATATCCGGGTCATGTCGGGATCGAGGTCGACGATCTGGATAAACTCGACCGATGGGTATTTCTCGATCTCTCGCAGTGCCAGACCATCGCCGCCGCCCAAAACGAGCACGCGTTTTGGCGTACCGTTGTATGCCGCGAACGCCGGATGGACCAGTGCCTCGTGATAGCGATATTCGTCGAACGAATTGAACTGCAGGTTGCCGTTCAGGAAAAGGGCGTAGCCGGTCTTGCCCTTGGTCACGACGATGCGTTGATACGAGGAACTTTTGGCGTAAATTATGTTGTCGACAAACAGCGCGTCCTCGGCCAGCGTGGTTAGGCGGTCGGCCTTGATGAAAGCGATCGCGAGCAGGGCGATTATGACAAAGCCCTTGATGCGCATGATCGTCACATTTTTCTTGATCAGCGGCAGTAGAAGCCACGTTCCCCAGATGCCGATGGCGGCATTGAGCATCCCGAAAAGCAGGGACGTGCGGTTGAGGCCGAGTTTTGGAACAAGAAAGATCGGAAATAACAATGACGCGACCAGTGCCCCAATGTAGTCAAATGCGAGAACGCGGGAAATGAGGTCTTTGAAATCCAGTTCGTCCTGCAATATACGCATCAGCAGCGGTATCTCGAGTCCGACTAACGTCCCGATGACGAATACGACACCGTACAGAACAATGCCAAAATACGACAGATGGGCAAACGTCAGGAAAAGCAGCGGTGCTGAAAATCCACCGACGACCGCGACCGCGAGTTCGATCTCGACGAACTTTCCGGCGATATCCTTGTCGATAAATCGCGACAGCCACGATCCGACCCCCATCGCAAAAAGGTAAATGCCGATTATTATCGAAAATTGGGTGACCGAATCGCCAAGAACATAGCTTGAGAGAGTCCCGGCCAACAACTCATAAATGAGGCCGCACGTCGCAATTACAAAGACGTTTAGAAATAACAGCGGAGCTCGTTTCATAAAAGGTGACTCAGAGACAACGAAACGCGGAGACGCCGGG
>JAYVUD010000165.1:0-2407 GCA_043788335.1 Chloracidobacterium sp.
TTTGAACAGGTCCTTTAGCCGGTCCGTAATATAGAAATGACCGTCGTGGTCCTGATAGCCGACGTCGCCCGTATGGTAGAAACCTTCGGCGTCGATCACGCGGGCGGTTTCTACGGGGTTGTTGTAGTAACCTTGCATGACGTTCTTGCCGCGGACCAGCACTTCGTTGTCCTTGTCCGCGATCTTCATTTCGATGCCGTCGAAAGGTAGGCCGATCGAACCAACCCTATTGTCTTCGGGACGATTTGCACACGTGACGCAGGCCTCGGTCATGCCGTAACCCTGCAGTATCGGAATGCCGGCCGCCCAGAAAGCGTACGAGAGTTTCTTGGATAACGGCGCCCCACCTGACACGAAAAATCTGAGCCTGCCGCCGACGCCCTCTCGCCACTTAGAGAACACGAGGCGATTAGCCAGCGCCTGCCGCGACGCCAATAGCGTAGATATCGGGAGATTCTTGTCCTTGGCGTCCCAATATTCCTGACCGACCACGAGAGCCCACTCGAAGAGTTTGGATTTCCAACCGCCGGCAGCCTTTCCTTTCTTTACGATCTTATGATAAACCTGCTCAAAAAGCCTCGGGACGGCGGTCATGATCGTCGGCTTGACCTCCTGCAGATGCGAGGCGATCTGATCGAAGGCAGCGCAGTAATGGATCGATACGCCGTTCGAACACAGAACGTAAAACACCGTCCGCTCAAATATGTGCGACAGCGGCAGTACGGCGAGGCTCCGGTCGGATGATTTGATCGGCAAACCTTTTGAAACACCGACGATGTTCGAGACAAAATTCTCGTGCGTCAGCATCACGCCTTTCGGTTCACCGGTCGTTCCGGACGTGTAAATGATGGTCGCCAGATCGGTCGCTCTCAATTCGGCAAGCGAGTTTTCGAAAACATCGGCGTCAATCTTTGCAAACGCCTGGCCTTGCGTTTCAACATCCGTGAGTGTGACTGCTCTGCTGTTTCCTTCTGGCAGCCCGTCACTTTCAAAGAAAATGATCTTCTCGAGACGCTCGACGCTTTCGATCGCATTTTGGGCATGCTTCCAGAGTTTTCTTCCGGAAACAAATAACATTTTCGCGCCAGAATTTTCGAGAATAAACCGGATCTGCTCCACCGCCTGGGTGGTATAGATCGGAACATTGACAGCCCGCAGGGACAGGATCGCCAGATCGACGAACGACCATTCAGGCCGATTTTCCGAGATGATGGCCACACGGTCGCCGGCCCGCACGCCCATTGCCGCCAAACCCAACGCGATCCGTTTTACCCGCTCGACGACCTCAGTCCCGTTAACGTAGTTCCAGACGTCTTCGATCTTGAATGCAAGGGCGTCCGGCTTGTTGTGTCGGCGAAATGCCTCAAAGCAGAAATGAGGTATCGTTTGCGGGATAATGTCGAACCCGTCTAGGTTGTAAGTGTGTGTTAAAGCCATCGATGATCAATTTGAAGCATAAGACGCCCCGCTTCGGGCACCGTTATCACTTCGCAGTTCCATAGATGATAACACTAATGTCCGAATTGTTTTATTTTCTCCACTAATAGGATTAAGTCAAATCGCCGCTATTGAGTTAAAGCACATATCGCCGGATTCGATGTCGGCATGGTCGCGAAACAGTAGGCGCGTCGAGCGGGAAAACGCGGATTCGTCCGAGTTCTCTGACGTAAAATCGTTAGTCCCTCTACTATTACTGGGAAACAAAGGCGGAACTCTGACTGCCTGCGACAAATCGAAGTTGTAACAAATTACCCGTAGGCACGGCCGGGATCGGAAGCCCAACAAAATCGAATTTACCGTCGATCTGTGCACCCCGACCTCCCGGGCGACCTTGCCCCTGCTCATCCCTATTCCTACACACACCTCTATCTGATATCTTTGCTCAAGCGTAGGTTGCCGGTACTCCACTGATGTGATCCTTCTGATCTCGCAAGTTAAACGAACCCATCAAATCTATCTCGACTTGCCCTTTTCTGCGACTTATCAAACGTCGCACTTATTATCTAAATTCACGCCCGCCGCCGTTGCATGGTCGCAACACACGCCTGCTCTTGACACCGATGGTAGACTAATATTAGAAACTTGATCTTTGAAAACCAAGAAGTGATCTGTAAACCCTATTCCGGATTAACGGCAAAGTGACAACCTATTTCAGGACGACACACACAAAAAATAATCGCGGGACAGCGGGACAAAACGACCTAACATCAATGTTATCAATAGTTTCCCTGTCCCGCGACTTGTCCCGCGTGGATTGTTGGAACAAAAAGCCTTGGGACAGCAGAAACAAGCGACTATCTGCCAATAAACGCAATAGATTAGCCTATTCGCCGTCCTGTCCAACATTCGTTTGTGGTAGGAAAGACTCGTGTTTTCTGCAATTACAGTACGGAATGTAAATAGGATC
>JAYVUD010000166.1:0-2696 GCA_043788335.1 Chloracidobacterium sp.
GTGCAAAGCTGCTCGAGGCACAGGTCTATTACGGCAATGTCCTCAGAAAGGCGACGCCGTCGACCGACGCCGCGCTGATATCGGTGACCTATGTCGCTCTCGCCCGGCTCTATGAGTTTTTTAACCAAAATGGCGAGGCGGTCCAGGCTTATGACCGTGCGATCGGCGTCGGCAAGATCAAAGACGGTGCATTCGACGATGCGGTCGCCGGCAAGCAGGCATTGCTGAAAAAGATGCAATAAAGCCCAATCTTTGAATGTCCGCCTAAATCTGCTACCGTCTAACCGATGAGTAATAAGACATTTCGCAGCGGTTATGCCGCATTCGTCGGCCGTCCGAATGCCGGAAAATCGACCCTGCTCAACCGCCTCGTCGGCGAAAAGATCGCCGCCGTTTCGAATAAACCCCAGACAACACGCCACCGTATCCAGGGCATCGTCACCCGAGACGACGGGCAGATCGTGTTCGTCGACACGCCCGGCGTCCATAAACCCGGCTATTTGCTCAATCGGCGAATGATGTCCGCCGTTCATGACGCCATAATGACGGTCGACCTATTGGTGCTGATGCGTGACGCGAGCGTCTCGACCGGCAACGGCGACCGATTTGTGCTCGATCTCGTCAAAAATGCGGAAAAACCGACCATCCTCGTTCTCAATAAGATCGATAAGATAAAAGAAAAATCGCAGCTCCTGCCGCTGATCGAGTGGTATTCGGGCGAGTTTGATTTTGCCGAGATCGTTCCCGTTTCGGCTCTACGGGGCGAGGCGGTCGACAATCTGCTCGACCAGATAGCCAAGCATCTGCCCGAGGGCGAGGCTCTGTTTGCCGAAGACGAGATGACCGACCAACCGGTCCGCAGCATCGTCGCTGAGATGGTCCGTGAAAAGATACTCGCCACCACCGGCGAGGAAATACCGTATGTCACGGCGGTGGTAACCGAGGTTTTCGACGAGACCGACCCGGAAATGCTGCGCATTTTTTGTGCGATCTACGTCGAGCGTTCGTCGCAGAAAAAGATCATTATCGGCAAGCAAGGCGCCCGCATCAAGGACATCGGCACCAAGGCCCGTGCCGACATCGAAAAGCTGGTGGGCAAGCATGTCTTCCTGAAACTATTCGTCAAGGTTGTCGAAGATTGGCGTAATCTCGAGGGCCGTCTCGACGAGATCGGTATCAGAGATTAATGGAACAAGCCGTAAATAAATGGTTTGCCGTCGAGATAACGTGTGTTCCGGCCGCATCCGAAGCGATCGAATACGCGTTTAATCAGCTCGATGCCCTCGGCACGGAGATCGCGTTCGCACCGGTTCGCAACCTAGAACCGCTGCGAGTTTCGGGCTTTTTCCAGACACCCCCGGACACCGGCGAGCTAAACCACAACGTTGCCGAAGCACTCCGAATTTACGACTTTCAGCCGGACGCGATCCTCGGAATAAAAAGTAGCGAGGTTGAGCAAACGGACTGGCTCGCAGAGTGGAAAAAGCATTGGAAACCAACCGTGATCGGCCGATTTGTGATCGCTCCGCCGTGGGAACCGGTCGCGGACGACGGCCGGATCGTCATCCTCATCGAGCCGAATATGGCGTTCGGCACCGGTACGCATGAGACGACCAAGCTCTGCAGCCGAAAGATCGACGAGATCTACCGTCCTCAGCAGACGTTGCTCGACGTCGGAACGGGAACGGGAATTTTGGCGATAGCGGCGGCAAAACTCGGCGGAAAGCGCATATTTGCGTGTGACACCGACCTCGACTCGGTGGCGATCGCCCGTGAAAATGCCGTGCTCAATAACGTCGCCGATGCTATCGAATACACGGACGGGCCGATCGGTGACGACACGCCGACGTTCGGCTTTGTTTGTGCCAATCTGACGCTCGACGTAATTCTCCCGATCCTCGACCTGCTTTTGGCGAAGACGGGCGAAATATTGCTCCTGTCCGGCATTTTGGCCGAGCAGAGCGAGCAGATCACCGCGGCTCTCAAAGAGCGGCACGTAACGGAATTTGAGATCGATACTGACGGCGAGTGGATCTCGGTCCTGATCAGGGCCGGCTAGGGTTTTTTCGGCGGAACGGCGGCCGGAATGTCGCCGTCGTCGGTGATCGTGATCAGCGGGTCGCGTGGCCTCGGCTTAAGCCTTGGCGCGGATTTGCCAAGTACGGGCGGGGTCCGCGGGGATGTTATTGCCTTGGGCGAAAGCGGTTCGATCCGCTTCATTATCGTCCCGCCGCGTCCGGCGGTCCAGACGTCTTTTCCGCCGCGGTAGACGACGGCCTGGAGCACCTTGCCGGTGATGTTCGGCTGCATTAGCCAATTTTTGCCGCCGTCTTCGGTAACCAAGACGGTGCCGAGTTCGCCGACCGCGATGGCGTTTTCGCGACCGAAAGCCTGCACGGCGAAGAGGTTCGATCTTGACGGCGATTCCTGATCTTTCCACGTCGCACCGCCGTCGGATGTACGCATGATGACGCCGCTTGCACCGACCGCAAAGCCGTCTTTTTCGTCGAAGAAACTCACCGAATACAGATTTTCACGCAGGTTGGTCTTGACCTTGGTCCACGTCAGGCCGCCATCGTTCGTGTGGAGAACGGTGCCTTTATCGCCGACGACAACTCCGCTTTTATCGTTAAAAAATCGCACGTCCTCGAGCCACAGACGCGTCCCCGACTCGATCTGCTCCCAGTACGCGCCGC
>JAYVUD010000167.1:0-13169 GCA_043788335.1 Chloracidobacterium sp.
TCGTGAGCCATTTGACCGAGCCGCGCGGCATTCGCGAGGGCGACGGCGGACATAGCTTCGCAAATGCTGTCGATCCGGGCCTGGTCGAAACGGGCTACCGTTCCGAAAGCCAGATACGCGGCATCGACTGCGTCGCGCGCCTCCTGCTGTGCTACAAGGTCCTTGTCATCCATCGGTTAAGCGTGAAAATGCGCCAGAGGCCGCAAATCGACGGTTTGCACCGCCGATCGCCACCATATCCGCATCAGCCGTTACCTTGACTTTATTTTGCTGCCTTCCGCCAAACCGGACGTCGTATCAGCCGGTGCCGAACCGAGCTGCTTTCCGCCGCCCTGAAGTGCCTTTTCGTCCGGACTATAGCCAACCTGTCCGCCCTTTGGCAGGATGCGTTCGACTTCGCCGTGCGGTCGTGGAATGACGTGGACGCTGATAAGTTCGCCGACGCGGCGAGCGGCCGCGGCACCTGCATCCGTCGCTGCTTTGACGGCTCCGACGTCGCCGCGGACAAAGATGGTGGCGTAGCCCGCTCCGATATATTCTTTGCCGACGAGTTGGACATTTGCTGCTTTGACCATTGCGTCGGCGGCCTCGACCATTCCGACAAAGCCTTTGGTCTCGATCATTCCGAGAGCTTCTAAACTCATTGATTACTCCTTGCTAACTAAGTTACTGTACGAATTCTAGTATATGTGCAGTATATTGCCTAAACCTAACACGCGCAATGGCATTAATCAAGCGGCAATAACCCGATAAAACCTACGCGAAACGATTGACAGCATGTGTCTAACAAGGCTATATTTCAGCTTTACGTTCGACATCGTTTTCTAAGACTTTTGACCGTCCTAACATACTTGTAATGTCACTAACTTTGGGTGAAAAATTGCGGCAGGCCCGTGAGGAAAGGGGTATATCAATTTCGGAGGTCGCCGAACAGACCCGCATCTCGCCGCACTATCTCGAGTCAATCGAGCGTGACGATTACAAACCGCTGCCCGGAGGCATCTTTAACCGCGGGTTTGTTAAGTCATACGCCAAATACGTCGACATCGATGAGAGTGAGGCTCTCGCGGATTATGCTTCGTTGATATCGACGAATCAGTCAACGGAGGAACCGTCGCTCAAGGTCTATCGTCCGGAGGTGTTGACGGACGATCGTTCCGGGAGTTCGATGATCCCGACGATCATCATCGCGCTCGTGATGCTCGGCCTGATGACCGGCGGAATTTTATTCGTACTTAATTATTGGAAAAATCAACCGGCGGCCGGGACCCAAAGTGCTCCTGCAAATGCAAACGCAAATACCGCGACGTCGAATAACAACAATGCCGCTGGGACACCGGCCGGCGTGCCGGACATGGCGACGCTCAAGGTCGATTTTAAGGCACTCAGCGAAGCTGTTTCGCTGTCGGCGACGGTCGATGGCAAATTCACTAATACTTTGGTGGCCGCTGGTACGTCGGTTCCCTTCGAACCGAAAGAGAGCTTGAAACTGAGCTATCATCGTTCGAAGGCAAATTTGGTCCAACTCACGATCAATGGCAAAACGATCACGCTGCCCGCTCAACCGGGGCAAGCGAAAAAGAGCAGTATCGAAATTGAGATAACCAAAGCTAACCTGAGCCAGATATGGCAGAGCGGCGTTTATTCAGCTGATGTCCCCGGAGCGGTGACAGATCCTAATGCAGTGCCGGCACCGTCAACGTCCGGCCCGGCAACTCCGTCAGGGCCAAAGCCAACTGCGACGGCCAAGCCCGCTACGGCCGCGAATACGAAACCCGTGGCGTCACCGGCGAAGACACCCGCTCCGTCGGCCAAACCTGCGACAACGCCGAAGCCCACGGGGAATAGGCCTCAATAGGGATGCCGATATTGGGAGTGAATTGAAATCGAGGATGTCCGCAGCATATCTGCGGGCATTTTTGTTTAGAGTACGAATAATAGAAATGAATATCACAGAAATTTACGAAGGCCTGACATTTGACGACGTTTTACTCGTTCCGGCGTATTCCGAGATCTTGCCGGGCGAGGTCGACACGCGCACGAAATTTTCACGTAACATCAGCCTGAATATTCCGCTTTGTTCATCGGCGATGGATACGGTGACCGAGGCATCGCTGGCGATCGCTCTGGCCCAGCAGGGCGGGATCGGCGTGATCCATAAAAACTATTCGATTGCCCAGCAAGCCGAGGAGGTCGACAAAGTAAAACGCAGCGAGTCCGGGATGATCGTCGACCCGGTGACCATCAACGAAAAAGCACTCGTCTCCGAGGCACTCATGATAATGGCTCGGTACAAGATCAGCGGGGTGCCGGTCATCGACGAGAGCGGCCTGCTCGTCGGCATTATTACCAATCGCGATCTGCGGTTCGAGACTCGGTTCGACATTCCCGTCTCCGAGATAATGACCCCGCAGCCACTGGTGACTGTGCCGGTCGGGACAACGCTCGACGAGGCAAAAGTTAAGCTGCAGAAACACCGTATCGAAAAGCTGCTGGTGGTCGACGATCACGGCTTGCTCAAGGGACTGATCACGGTCAAGGATATTCAAAAGGCGATCAACTTCCCTATCGCTGCCAAGGACGAACTCGGCCGGCTTCGCTGTGCAGCGGCGATCGGCGCAACGGGAGACTATCTTGAGCGTGCGGCGGCTCTGGTCGCATCGCGCGTCGATGCCATCGTTATCGACACGGCGCACGGACACAGTTCGCGGGTGATCGAGGCAGTGACGGCGGTTCGGTCCAAATATCCCGAGATCGAGATCATTGCCGGCAACGTAGCCACCGCCGAGGCGACCAAAGCCCTGATCTACGCCGGCGTCGACGCCGTCAAGATCGGTATCGGCCCTGGCTCGATCTGTACAACGCGTGTCGTGACCGGTGCCGGCGTGCCGCAGGTCACCGCAATCATCGAATGTGTCGAGGCCGCAAAGGGCTCGGGTGTTCCGATCATCGCCGATGGCGGCGTAAAGTTTTCGGGTGATGTCGCCAAGGCGATCGCCGCCGGCGCAGATTCGGTAATGATTGGCTCGCTATTTGCCGGCACCGAAGAAGCTCCGGGCGAAGTGATCCTGTTTCAGGGCCGTAACTTCAAAACCTACCGCGGCATGGGTTCGATCGGGGCTATGAAAAGGGGTTCAAGCGACCGATACGCCCAGGAGAGCGTCGTCACGGACGCCAAATACATCCCCGAGGGCATCGAAGGCCGTGTGGCGTACAAGGGCACGGTCGCCGAGATGGTCACCCAACTCGTCGGCGGCCTCCGTTCAGGTATGGGCTACACAGGCTGCAAATCGATCGAAGAGCTTCAAACCAACGCCCGTTTTGTCCGCATAACGTCCGCGGGCCTGCGAGAGTCGCACGTCCATGACGTGATCATCACCAAGGAAGCTCCGAACTATCGGATCGAATCTTGAATCCATTAAGAATTGGCCGCGAATTACGCGAAAAGACGCGAACGGAGAGACTTTGTCTCGTTCGCGTCTTTTCTCATTCGTGGCAGGCACAACTCTCGGCTATTAACTTGGTTAGGGATCGCATCGGATCGCATGCTGGCGACGGCCCCGACCGTATTGTATCGCTGCGGTAAAAACTTCTTTACTTTAATATTATGCACCCTTATACTTTTCGATATTCAGACAACTGTTGCGGGAGGTGGACTCATGCCTATTTACATGAAATACGAAGGGGTGACAGGTTCAGAAACGGGTAAATTCGCGGGATGGATCGAGCTGGATTCTTGCCAGATCGGATCACCGCTCCGGAACGGATCTATTTCGGCCGGTGTGACAAATGGCCGTCAGGGCACGGCTGACGTATCGGAGATCTTGATAACGAAGGCTCAGGATAAAACCAGTACGCAGCTTTTTATGGACTCGGTGCAGGGGACGTCTAGAAGCGTCAAGATCGTATTTGTCGAAGCCAACGGGGCTCCATACCTCGACATTGATCTTAAAAATACAATAATTTCATCGATCACGATCGGCGGATACCAATCTTCCGGGCAGATCCGGCCAACCGAATCAATTTCGCTGAGCTTCGAAAAAATAGTAAAGACGCCGAAACCCGCGGCACCCGCCAAGGACCCTAAACAACAAAAGGCTCAGGCAATGTGGAATCTGAACGGGCCGTGAGCTAAGTCGACCGAGAATCAGCCGAAAAGACGTGAAACGTGAGATCCGTCGCGTTTCGCGTCTTTTAGTGCGTTTAGCGACCAACGCCCCGATTGAGTTGGGGTTTACGGTGGCCGCGTTCTATAATCGGACGTTATTTCATTTTCGTTCGACAGGAGTTTTGCCCATGTCCCGATCTACGCATCACATTTCACGCCTTGTTAAAATCTCAATCATTTTCGCAGTATTTCTCCTTTTGCTGACGCCGACGCTGTTGCATGCCCAACAGGTCGACCCGAGTTTATTTCAAGAAATGCAGTGGCGAATGATCGGGCCGTTTCGCGGCGGGCGTGTTAATGCGGTGAGCGGCGTAGCGGGGCAGCCGAATACGTTCTATTTTGGATCGGTCGGCGGTGGTTTGTGGAAATCGGGCAATTCAGGGCGAACCTGGACGCCAATATTTGACGATCAAAAGATCGCGTCTATCGGAGCTATCGGCGTGGCACCGTCGAGCCCGAATACCGTGTATGTCGGCACCGGCGAAGCGGATATGCGTTCGCAGAACAGCTACGGTGACGGTATGTACAAATCGACCGACGCCGGCAAGACGTGGACACACATCGGGCTCGAAAACACGCGGCAGATCGGGCGAGTGGCCGTCGACCCTCGCAACCCGAATATCGTTTTCGTTGCCGCACTCGGGCACGTTTACGGGGCGAACCGGGAACGCGGCGTTTTTCGCACCAAGGACGGCGGCAAGACGTGGGAAAAAGTACTTTTCAAAAATGACAATGTAGGGGCGATCGACGTGACTATCGATCCGACGGACTCGAAAATAGTCTACGCAACGCTCTGGAACACGCGGCGGCCTCCGTGGAGCATCTATCCGCCGAGCTATGGCTTGGGCGGCGGTATTTTCAAATCAACGGACGGCGGATCAACGTGGAGACCGCTCGAAAACGGCATACCGTTCGAGGGCCAAGGGCGTATCGGCATAACGGTTTCGCCGACCAATCCGAAGCGGCTTTATGCCATCGTGGATGCGACAAAGGGCGGACTTTATCGTTCGGACGACGCCGGTGCATCGTGGGCACTCGTGAATGAGCAGAAACGGATCTGGGGACGCGGTTGGTACTTTTGCAAGGTCGTGGTCGACCCAAACAATGCTGATACGGTCTACGTGTCGAACACCTCCGTCTACAAATCGACTGATGGCGGCAAGTCGATGACCGCGATCAAGGGTGCTCCGGGCGGCGACGACTATCATCAGCTTTGGATACATCCCGAGGACCCCAATCGCATGATCCTGGCGAGTGACCAGGGTGCGGTGGTGACCGAGGACGGAGCGGCAACGTGGAGCTCGTGGTACAACCAGCCAATCGCTCAGATGTACAATGTCGCGGCCGATTATCGTTTCCCGTACTGGGTCTCCGGTTCCCAACAGGACAGCGGGGCGGCGGCGGTCGTGACGCGGAGCAATCATTCGGAAATATCGAATCGTGATTGGGAACCGGCGTGCGCCGGCGGCGAATCGGGCTATACGGCACCCGACCCTCTGCACCCGAACATTCTGTTTGGCGGAACAGTTACCCGCTGTAACGTCATCACCGGCGAAACGACCAACGTCTCACCCGAACGCGGAATGACGGTGCCGGCCCGACACACGTGGACGCTGCCGCTGGTTTTTTCGGAGGCGGACCCGCGAGCACTCTATTACAGCAACCAGTTCCTGTTCAAAACGATCAACGGCGGCGAAAGCTGGACGACCATCAGCCCTGACATGACACGCGAAGACCCGGGTGTGCCGCCAAATCTCGACGAGGCTTCGGCTGCCAACGCTCCGAAAGACAAACGACGCGGCGTTATTTACTCTATTGCACCTTCCCCGCTTCGTGCCCAGACAATCTGGATCGGAACCGACGACGGTCTTATTCACAAGACAGACGACGACGGCAAAACCTGGGCAGATGTCACCCCGCCTGAGCTGACACCGTGGAGCAAGGTGGTGATGCTGATCGCGTCGCACTTTGACGTTAATGAGGCGTTCGCGGCCGTCGACAGGCACCGCCTGACGGACAACGAACCGTACATTTACCGGACACGCGACGGCGGCAAAACGTGGGCCAAGATTACCAAGGGCCTCGCTCCGGGCGTCTATATGCAGAACGTCACCGAGGACACGGTTCGCAAGGGCCTGCTGTTTGCGGGCAGCGAACTGAGCGTTTACGTCTCGTTTAACGACGGTGACGACTGGCAGCCGCTGCAGCTCAATCTGCCACATGTGTCGAACCGCGACCTGGCGATCCACGACAACGATCTGATCGTCGCGACGCACGGACGCGGATTCTGGGTACTCGACAACATTACACCGCTGCGGCAGATCACGGACGAAGTGACCAAGTCCGACGCTTACCTTTTCAACCCCGAGGACGCGTACAATCTGCCGCAGCCGTCGGAGAACGGCACGCCGCAGCCCAAGGACGAGCCACTCGCGGAAAATCAGCCGTATGGTGCCGTGCTCGATTACTATCTCGGTGCCAAGGCTAACGGTCCGGTGACTTTGGAGATAATGAGTCCGGCCGGCGAGGTGTTGAAACGATTTTCAAGCGAGGATAAGCCAACACCGGTCGACCCCGAAAAACTCGACATACCGATGTACTGGATCAAAACGCCCCCGACGCTGTCAACCGCCGCGGGTATGCATCGTTGGGTCTGGGACCTGCGGCCCGCACCGCCAACCTCACCGACAGGCGGCCCGGGCGGCGGCGGATTTCGACACGGAGCCTCGACCGTCCTGCCGGGAACATACACCGTTCGTCTGACTGTCGGCGGCAAGAGCTATACGCGGCAATTGGTGATCAGGATGGACCCGCGGGTGAAGGGGTAAATGCACAAGCCCGCTCGTTAGTAAGGGCGTAACTCGCGACAAGGCTTATCGGATCCATTGTTGGCGACTGTTCTTGCTTACGGGCGGGCCACTGACTTCTTAACGTTAGCCTAATTGACCCGACGCCTCTTCCCATTCGGCATAGAGTCCTTGGATCTTCTTTTCGGCATCGCGGTGCTGTTCGGCGACGGCGTTGAGGCGGGCGAAATGGGCGGCGAGCTTTGGTGATGCCATATCGACAGACAGTCGTGCGGCCTTCTCCTCAAGGGCGGCGATCTCGGTTTCGATCATTTTGATGCGTTTTTCGAGGGTTTGCCGTTGGTTTTTGCTGAGAGTCGGCACATTTCCTATCGGTCGTGTTTCCGCATTCTTTTTTGAATTAGGCTGAATGTGCTTGGCACTTGACCCAGTCGCTATCGCTCCCGGTTCTGACCGTGGCGTCAAGCTCGCCGATGAGCCCTCACTTACGTGTTGGCTACTGGCACTTGCCCGAGCGGCGTTTGCGGATGCCTGCGTTACACCACTCGCTACCGCAGGTGGTTCTGACAATTTCCAATCGTGAAACTCGGTGTAGTTGCCGGCGAAATCAAGAATGCGGCCGTCGGATTCGAAGCTGAGCATTTGGGTCGCGACCCGGTCGAGGAAAAAGCGGTCGTGGCTGACGACGATGATCGTGCCGTCGTATTCGTCAAGGGCGTTTTCGAGCGATTCGCGAGACGGGATGTCGAGATGGTTGGTCGGCTCGTCGAGGACGAGCACGTTTTTCTGCGAATAGATCAATTTCGCCAGAGCCAGCCTTCCCTTTTCGCCGCCCGAAAGAGCAGAAACCGGTTTGAACACGTCTTCCCCTACAAATAGAAACTTAGCGAGAAATCCGCGGAGAGTGCCGTTATCGGCCGACGGAGCGACCCGACGCAGTTCCTGTATGACCTCATTTCGCGGTTCGAGGCCCTCGAGATTCTGCGAGTAATAACCGATATTCGTCTTGGTGCCCCAGTGAAGTTTGCCGTCGAGTTCGCGAATGTTGCCAAGCAGCGTCTTGAGCAGCGTAGTCTTACCGGTGCCGTTTCCGCCGATGATGCCGAGGGCGTCGCCACGGTGGAGCGAGAAATTGAGCTTGCTCGCGAGCACACGCGTCTCGTAGCCGATGGAGAGATCCTCGGCCGTCAGGACATTGTTGCCCGTACGTTCGACCTGCCGCAGGCCAAAATTACCGCCCGATCTTTCGCTCGTCACAGCCTCGATCCGCTCCATACGTGCGAGCAGCGTGCGGCGCGACTTTGCCTGCTTGGTCTTTTGCCCCTCGAGGTTGCGGCGGATAAACTCCTCGGTCTTGTTGATCAGCGACTGCTGATTTTCGTATTCGCGAAGCTGCTGTTCGCGGCGGAGTTCGCGTTCCTCGAGGTATTTCGAGTAGTTGCCCTTGTACGTAATGGCCTGACCGCGGTCGATCTCGATCACGCGGTTGGTGGTGCGATCGAGGAAATACCGATCGTGGCTAATGACTACGTAAGTTCGGTCGTAGGACTTTAGAAACTCCTCGAGCCACTCGACGGCGTCTACATCAAGGTGATTGGTCGGCTCATCGAGCAGCAACACGTCGGCCGACGATAGCAGCAGACGCACCATCCCAAGCCGGTTCTTTTGCCCGCCCGAGAGGTTTCGGACATCGTGCTCCCACATTTCGGGTGGGAAACCCATGCCGAGCAGCACGGCCTCGGCCTTGGCGGCATAGGAGAATCCGTCAGCGTGTTCAAATGCCGTCTGCAGATCGGCGTATTTGTCGAGAACCGCGTCCGAATGGTCGGTCTCCATCAGCTTTTCGAGCTGACGCATCTCGGCCTCCATATCGTGGATCTCTTTGAACGCAGAGAGAGCCGCGGTGTGGACGGTTTCGGCGTTGCCAAAATCAACGTGCTGGTCGAGTAACCCTAGCTTGAGGCCGTTCATTTTGATCACTTCACCATCGTCCGGAGCCTCCTGGGCAGTGATCATACGGAAAACGGTCGTCTTGCCGGCACCATTACGGCCGACGAGCCCGACCTTTTCGTTCGGGTTGACCTGAAACGAGGCACCCTTGAGGATCTCGGTCCCGCCGTAGGATTTCCAGACATTATTGAGGCGAAAAAGCATTCCGGTTAAAAAGTGAAAAACGACAAATGTAAATAAGTTAACGCGATAAAAAGGGAAAAAGGTAAAAGGCAAAAAAGTGCTTTGCCTTTCACCTTGTTCAGTTAAACGGGCCGCCGAACTATTTGTTCGCCGGTTTGGCCGGAGCGTTGGCGGCCGGTTTTGCCGCGGGCTTAGCTTCCGGTTTTGCCGGAGCGTTGGCCGCGGGCTTGGCGTTCGAGTTTGCCGTGTTTGCCGCCGGCGCGTTCGCATTGGCCGGAGCGGTATTCGCGTTTGCCGGTTTTGCAGTACCTGCCGGACGGGCACCGCTCAGCTCATTCGGATTTTCAACGACCTTGCGGGCAAGGATGTTGTCGATCTTGGCATCGTTCATGGCAATCGCCTGATACGATGCCGCCAAAAGCTGCTTGCGGTTATTGACCAGCATGTCGTTAATCTGCTGACGAACACCGGGTGTTTCCAGGGTCTGCGTCTCTTCTTTCTCGATCCGTTCCTGGAGCTTGAAAATATAGCCTTTACCGGTAAGTTGGATCATCGGAGTGACGCCGCCAACGGTAAATTGCGGACTCATGAACTGAGCAGCAAGCTGTGCTCCAAAATTTGATTTGAGGTCCTCTTCGCTAATATAGCCTAGATCACCGCCCTGAAGCTTGCTGGGATCTTCGCTGTACTCGCGTGCGAGTGCGGCAAAATCGCTGCCAGGTTGCTGGAGCTTGGCAATGATCTCCTTGACACGAACATTTGCTTCGGCCTCGTTGGTCGTAACGTCACCCTGTCCGCTGTTTGACGGATCGATAACGATCGCTGCGAGCCGAACTCCACGTTTTTTGACAAATGCCTCGGGATTGCCGGCATAAAAATCGGCGATCTCCTTATCCTTGGGGACCTCGATGCGGCCGGTGATCTTGTCGACGAGCTTTTTGATCGCGAGGCCACGCTTGATGGTCATACGAAACGAAGCCTCATCGAGGCCGGCCTGCGACATCTGCTTATCAAACTCTTCGGCTGAGAGGCGGCTTTCGACCTTGTTTTTATTAACCTCGGCCGAAACTTCTTCTTCGGTCGGCACGGTCTGTTCCTTTTCGGCCTTTTGGAACATCACTTCCTGTTCCAACAGCGTCTGCAGGACCTGTAGCCTTGCACCGGCGAGTTCGAGGGCCGACAGTTTAGCGTCCTGGCCCTGAGCCTGCTGTTTGACCGCACGGTCAACCTCTTGCATCGTAATGACCTTGCCGTTTACCGTGGCGGCAGTCTCATTGCCTGTCACCGGGCCGCCGTTGCTGGCGGTCGTTCCGCTGCAAGCGGCCAAAAACGCAGCGATCGTCACCATGACGGCTGCGGTCGTAAATCTAATCAATTTGTTTTGCACTGTGGCTTCTGCTCCTTTCAACTTATCGATATGTTGCATAACTTGACTATATCCGATCAGTTCTGATATAAGTTTTAGTTTCGAGTTTATTGAAAAACTCTTTATTTCACACCTCGTACTAATACGGAGGCAATAATATTATGGCTAAACGCTGCGACGTATGCGGAAAAGGTCCGCAATTTGGAAACAACGTATCTCACGCGAACAACAAAACGCGACGAAGATTTAACCCGAACCTTCAACCGGTCCGCATCCAGCTCCCGACGGGCGGAAACGGCCGAGCTAAGGTTTGTACCCGATGCATTAAGGGCGGAAAGATCATTAAAGCTGCTTGAGCTTATTTGAGGTATCTAACGTGTAATTGGTTGCCAAACGCTTGTAAAAAAAGCGTTTGGCTTTTCATTTACGCTGTTGCGATACACTCGATCTCGACCCGTGCGTCGCGCGGCAGCCGTGCTGCCTGAACCGTCGCCCGTGCAGGTTTGTTGTCAGCAAAAAACCTGCCGTAAACTTCGTTCATCTCCGAAAAATCATTCATATCGAGCAGGAACACTGTCGTCTTGACGACGTTTTCGAGCCCGGTTCCGGCTGCCTCGAGCACGGCTCGCAGGTTTTTGAGAACCTGCTCGGTCTGCTCGCCAATGGCGTCGGACACAAAATTTCCCGTCGACGGATCGATCGGGATCTGCCCCGAGCAAAAAACAAGTCCGCCTGTCTTGATCGCCTGCGAATAAGGGCCGATCGCACCCGGTGCGTTTTCCGTTGATATGATCTCTTTCATAAAGATGAGAATCGCTTGCAAATGTTTATTCAAGCAAAAGGCGAATTCTAGCAAATTGAGACGGAAAAAGAAAGTATGGCGGGCAAAAAGCGAATTTCGGTCAGGCATTCATTCGCTCGACGTTGATAACGCCCGAAACCTTTGAGATCGAATTGACGACCTTATCGAGGTGCTTTTTGTCGTAAACTTCGACGGTTACCTCGATCAGGCCGATATCATCCTTTGAAACATTGGCACGGGCGTCCCTAATGCCGGTCTTGATATCGGCGATCGCGTTGGTGATGCCGGCGAGCATCCCGTTGCGGTTCTCGGTCGTTACCATCAACTGGACCGAGTTTTTGACCTCTTTCTCGCTCTTGGCCCACTCAACCTCGACGATGCGATCCTTATTGACCATCAATTGGCCCATGTTTTTGCAGCGTTTGTTATGAACGACGATGCCCTTTCCCAACGATATGTAGCCGACGATCTCTTCGCCGCGAAGCGGGTTGCAGCAACGGGCACGCGAGGTCAGAAAGTTTTCGACGCCCTTAACGACGATCGCGTCCTCGCCCATCCCGATAAACTTTTTAACCGCTTTCATGCCGGTGCCAATGCGGGAGATCGCCTTTTTCTCAGGATCGAGTTCGTCGAATTTTTCGACACCGAGGAATTTTGCGAAAACGTTTCGCGGCAGGACTTTGCCGTAGCCGACAGAGGCCAGCAGATCCTCGGGACGGCTAAGGCCGTATTCGTTGGCAATACGTTTCATCTCAGCGTCGTTGTTGAGGAACTTTTTCGGCGCGATGCGGAATCGCTCAGCTTCTTTTTCGAGCAGTTTACGGCCGATGTCGATCGACTCTTCACGCTGCTGCTGCGAGATCCAATGCCGGATGCGGTTGCGAGCCTTGGATGTAACGACATAGTTGAGCCAGTCGCGGGTCGGCTGCGAGTTTTGCGTGGTCAGGATCTCGACAACATCGCCGTTCTGCAGTTCGGTGCGGAGCGGCATGATGCGGCCATTGATCTTGGCTCCCGTGCACTTATCGCCGACCGCCGAGTGGATCGCGTAGGCGAAATCCAGCGGCGTCGCACCGCGAGGCAGATGGATCACCTTGCCCATCGGCGTAAAGGCATAAACGTCCTTTGGAAAAAGATCGCGTTTAAGCGACTCGATAAAATCCTCGGAATCTTCGTTCTGCTCGGTTGCTTCGACAAGCGGCAGGAGCAGTTTTTCGACCGTTCGGCGCAGTTCGTCGAGCGTGTCGTCGTCCGCGTGGGCACCGAGGCTGCTCTCTTTGTACTTCCAATGGGCCGCGACTCCCTCTTCGGCAACCTGGTGCATCTCGTCGGTACGTATCTGCACCTCAAATGCGACGCCTCCGTCGGCGATAACGGACGTATGCAGCGACTGGTACAGATTATCGCGGGGAATGGCTATCCAGTCCTTAAAACGCTCAGGAACGGGTGTCCAGATGTCGTGGATGACGCTCAGCGTCAGATAACAGTTCTTTTTGTCGTTAGGCGTAATGATGCGGGCAGCGATGAGGTCGTATACCTGATCAATGTGGATCTTTTGCTTTTTGAGCTTTTTCCAAAGCGAATACAGACGCTTGACGCGGCCCTGGACCTCGACAACGGGCACGTCGTTGGCCGTCAACTGCGTCGTGATGGTTTCCCTGATCTTTTCAAGTGCGGCTTCGAGTTCGGGACGGCGGGCGTCAACCTCTTTCGAGAGCTGTTTGTACTCGTCCGGATGAATATTCTGAAAGGAGAGATCTTCGAGTTCGCTGCGGAGCTTACCCATACCGAGCCGATGGGCGATCGGAGCGTAAATGTCGAGAGTTTCCTGGGAAATACGGGCTCGCTTCTCAGGTTTTAGAAACTGCATCGTCCGCATATTGTGCAGACGGT
>JAYVUD010000168.1:0-10156 GCA_043788335.1 Chloracidobacterium sp.
CAGCGACGGGTGAATCGCCATTTTCGACATCGTGCCGATCTTCGATCGTCGCTGACGCGACGCCGGGATCTGCTGCCAAATAACTGCGATTCGTTGTCCGGGGCGGGGCGTTTGGCGGCGGTAAACGGCGGCAAGCCGCTCCGAAGTTGAGGGCGACGACGGAGAAGCGAGCTTCTCCGCAAATAGAGCGGCAAGCCGCTGGCCCAAATAGGCGGCAAGCCGCGGGTCGAACTTTCGGGCAATCATTCGTGCCGTTTCGACCGTACCGGCGCCTTCCCGTCCCGAAATCGTTGAACGTCATACGCACTGCGAAATAGACGGCGGAACGCCGTTTTCAGCCCTCATCTGACGTAACGCGATCATGAATAGTTTTTGTATTTCGGTAGCCGCGATAAGCGTGTACCAACATGATCACTTCCACGGCGATAATCGCCGCTGACAACCAAATTTGCATTCCATCGATCGACAAGGTATTTCGCAAGAGGTCAAGATAGGAGTTGTCGTCACGTAAAAACCGAATCTTTTCGAGATATATGAATCCGAGCGCCAGAAAGACTAACATGGACGTAACGGTCGAAATAGTAAGTGAGATTACCCCGGTCTTAAATGCCTTGCTTGCAATGAAAACGATCAGTAACGCATTTGCATAAACGTGCAAGTTCATCAGATTGTCATAGGGATCGGCATCACTTATGAGCATGTTTCCGATATGCGGATAAAATGTTCCTGCAATCGCCGCCATATTTCGGTAACCAACATAAATTCCTTGCAAAAACGCGCTTTCCCTAAGCAAATATGCCGCCACTAGGACAACATAAATTCTCAAATAACTTTTCATTTCGTCACCCATTGCATAGAGCAGCATGCGCCTTAATTATGAAGCAATCGGCGTTAGGGCCGCGATATTGTCGACGCTCATATATTTCAGACAGCATTTCCTGGATAATTCTCCCACACTTGAGCAACGATCGGCTCAAATTCTTTGTCCGCAGCGGAGCGTTTGGCGGCGGTTGACGCTGGCGGAACTTTAAGCCCCTGATTCGTGCCGGTTCGAACGTACCGGCACCCGACCGCGGCCCGTTGACAATCATAGTCTACTTGGCAAAGATCGTCCGCGAACCCCGTCTCGCCTCGGCGTAAGTCTCAGCGTTCTCAGCGTTTAACTGAATTTCAACGCAAAGTCCGCAAAGTGGGACGCGGAGGCCGCGGAGAGTTTGGCTGACATTTCAGACATCCTCTCTTTTAATTGATCTCACTCGATCACTGGGTCAGGCCGGCGGCGGCCATTAGGTTTGGGGCGAATGCAGGTTCGCTGTGGTCGAAGACGTCGTCGAGCTCTTTTTCGACGCTGCCGTGGCCGGCGGGGATCGATTTGATCATCGGGGCGAAATTGCGAAAATCGTACAGCTCATTGTCGAGCAGATGCGAACCCGTCACGTTGGTGAGCGCGGTCATCATCGAGCTGCGGATGAAGGGCGTTTCCTTTTCAAGCTCGTTTATCAGGCGTTTGACGCGGGCACGCTTGAGGTTGGGCTGCGAACCGCAGAGATTGCAGGGAATGATCGGAAAATTCTGCTCGGCGACGAACGCCGATATCTCCTTTTCCTGGCAATACGCGAGCGGCCGGATAATGGTGTTGCGGCCGTCGTCGCTGCGGAGTATCGGCGGCATCGCCTTGAGTTGGCCGACGTAGAACAGGTTCATCAGAAATGTCGCGACGATGTCGTCAGCGTGATGGCCGAGAGCGATCTTGGTGCAGCCCTCTTCGACCGCGACGTTATAGAGGATGCCGCGCCGCAGCCGCGAACATAGCGAGCAATACGTTTTGCCCTCGGGGATATGGGCGGTGACGATCGAGTAGGTGTCTTCCTGAACGATGCGATATTTGACGCCGATGCCCTCGAGATAATTGGGGAGTACGTCCTCCGGAAAATCAGGCTGCTTTTGGTCGAGATTGACGGCGAGGATCTCAAAATTTATCGGTGCCCGCCGCTGCACGTCCAGCAGCAGATCGAGCATCGTGTAGCTGTCCTTGCCGCCCGACAGGCACACCATCACGCGGTCGCCCTCGGCGATCATCGAAAAATCCGCGATCGCGGAGCCCATTTTTTTGAGCAATTTTGTCTTGGTCTTAGTCTCAGTCTTCAAAGTTTCGTTTTTACTCCTAAACTTTCGAATTCTGACACGCGGAACCGGATTTTACAACCTTAAAGTTAAATTGCGGAACCGGGCGGCACTCTCGACGTGCGGCTATTTTCGCATGAGCACGACCGGAGCCTGCTCGGCGGCACGAACGCTGCCGAAGAAATTTCGGACGAGATCGTACTTACCGGCCGGTATGGTCGAGCGGTTGAGCTTCATTGAACGGGTGAACGTCAGATAGCCCCCGTTGACCACATAGTTGGCCGAATATTTGCCAAATGTCGTCTCGAGCGATGTCGCATCCGGCATTTCGTCGACGACAAATCCGTCGGGCAGCTTGATCCTGACGCTCTCGGAATAGGTGCTCGAGTCGACCATAAACGGGTGATAACGTTTGCCCTCGGTGAACGATATCCGGTCTGTGCGGCTGACCATCGCGGGTTTGAAAACCATCAGCTTGCCCTGCATTATCTGAGCATAGGCGAGAGCTGAAAACTCGACGTCGAGATTAAAATTGCCGCTGTCCTGATTGTCGCGGGTCTCGATCTTGGTCGCCTTGGCTCCGGTCGCCCCGCGGGTCAGCCAGCCCTCGATCATCTTGTTATAATCAGGTGCCGACAAACGACGGAGCATCGCCCGCTCGGCCTTGGCTGCCTGGCCGATGGTCTTTTCGTTGAGCTTGCCGACGATGCCGCCGGTCGAGTCGAGCGTCATCTCGACGGTGCGGTCGAGCCGGTTCATTTCGGCCGGAATGACGGGCATTTGGCTCAGCTCGGTGGTGTCTTTGTGGTCGATCAGGGCGTAGCTGCCCTGTTCGTCCTCGGGCAGGTCGCCGAGCGGCGTATACGGGTCGGTCGCGTCAAATATCATCAGCCGCCCCAGCGTCGGGTGGTTTACGACCGACGGAGCGGTGGTCTCGTCGCTGATCTTGACGGCGATGATGCAGTGGTTAAATTGGTGCGGCGACGCCCACTCGGCCCGAACGTATGTCGCGTCATCGGCCGTAATGCTGACCATATACGACCGGATGCCGACAACGCTCAGCATTGCCCGCATCAGATTTGCCTTGTCTTTGCAGTCGCCATAGGATTTGGCAAATATCTCGGTTGCCGTGTGTGGGCGATAACCGCCGCCGCGGCCCGTGCCGATCTGGATTGAAATGTACTGGATCTGCTGGACGTAGCGCGAGATCGCCCGTATCTTTTCAAATTCCGTCTTGGCGTTTGCGGTCAGTTCGTTGGCCTTGGCCGTTAGTGCCGGATCGACGGTCATCTGCGGATCCTCGAGTTCGGACATCCACCGGGCGACATCCGCCCAGTTTGCAAATGTCTTTATCTGGGTCGCCGTCGTGCCGGTCGGGAAAAAGCTCACGGCCAGACGCGGCGAGAGGCTCGAGCGGCTCGGGCTGCCGGCCTCAGGCGGAATCGGGGCGAGGTCGCGGAGCTCCCAAACATAGGACGACCCGCTCGTCGTCGGCTCAACCTTGGCGTTGTTAAATGTGACGCTTTCTGCTCGCCAGCCGGCGGGCAGATTCAGCGCGATCCGCGAATACATCACCGGCAGTTTGCCCTGAAACTGAAACTGAAATTGGCTAAACACCGTCCGTTCCTCGGTGACTGACTCGTAGCCAAAAACATCGCCTTCGCCGGCGTCGTCCGACGCATTTATCATCTTCATACGGGCCTCGTTGTAGAGGTCGTTCTCTGCCAGCGAGAGATCGATGATCTCCTTTTTGCCGTAGTTTTTGGTCGGGCCCGAGCGGCGTATCAGCCAGGCGTTAAGGTCGCGGACCTTTTCGCCATCGGTTTGATAAACGATGTCGGCAACTGCCTCCTTGCGGCCCTCGCGAATCAATACTCTGATCGCATAGCGCATGGTGCGTGTGATGGATCCGTCAGAATTGACCGAAACAGTCTCCTCGTTTCTGAGAACGACGGCCGGAACGCTCTTGATCTCGTAGGTCGGGCTCGCGGATCGGGCCGCGTCCTGCAGCCATCCGGGCACGTCATCGGCACGGACGTCGAGCGTCGCGGTAAATACGAGTGCGAGAAACAATGCAGATATCGACAGTGGGTGGATCGTAATTTTCATATCAGTAATTCCGACTATATACCTTTTGCGCCTTAAGAAATGTGATCTGTGAACATCCGCTCAATCTTTCCGCACGATGAGGCTCCGGCGATCGAGCAAAGGGCAGGCACAAATGCGAAAGTGAGCAGAGCAGATCTGAGGTGGGTGTTCATATCATTTTGTCCTGAGCGTAACGCTCTGGGTATCGGCCTTGCTAAATCTGTCGAAGAGGGCCTTGAGCGGCAGATACGATGACGCCGGGAACAACAGGCTGTCGGGGCCGCCGAACTGAAACTGGCGGATATACTTGAGGATGTTTCGATCCTTGGACGTCATCGTCGAAACGCTGATCTCTAGCGTGCCGACATTTTTGCTTTCCGTTATCGGAGCAGGCGAGGTGACGCCTTCGCCAGCGTAATTGAGCGGGAACGTGATCTCGACATCATCGTCCTCGGACCATGGGAAATCGAAATAGACGCTATTCTTACGCGTTGCTGACGAAAAGACGGGGCTCACGCCGTATTCGAAATAGCCCGGCTGTACAAACATCCGTTTGCCGGTCACCTGGGCGTAGTTCGGTACGGTGATGTCATAGTCGTAGGTCAGCGGCTTTTCGTTATCGTCAAAGTTTGATATCGCGAGATTGGTCACCTCGGCGGACGTAAATCGCGCACGGATCGAGCTTTTGAACGACTCGACCCGCTTTTCAGGCGAATCGAAATAGTACAAACTTCGCCGCGTGATCGCCTCGTGGCCGGTAAAATCGGCTCGCACGTGTCCCCGGAGCGAACCGTTTTCGCTAAGCGTGAACCGTCCGGTTCGCTTGGCGTTCGACTCTGATGCAGGTTTCAGCGGCAGATTTGTCCACGACCATGAACCGATAGTGTCCTTCGAACCGGTATTGGCCTGGAGCGATTTGATCATCTCTTCGTACCAAAATACGCTGCCGTATGGCATGTACGGCACACCAGGCTCGAAATAATGGATGGTTTTGTCACTGAACCGAACCGCTATCCCGGCAATATGGACGAATCGGCGTGAAGGGTATTTTTCGGGCGTAAAAAAATTCTCGCTGCGGTTTCCGGAAAAGACAAGATTGACCTCCAATCCCGCCGATTTGACCAGCGAGGCAAACAACATGTCGATCATCGATTCCCCGGCGACCCCTCGTTTGAGAACCTCGCCCGGGTCTTTGGCGTCGGCCTTGTCCCGCTGTTCCTCGGTCAACGAACGGTCGAACGATGCATTTCGGATCTGCCGCTGAGCAAATGTATATATTCGTCGCACCTTTTCGTCATCGGTCGCGGCACCGGCGGTGATCTCGTCCGCCTTTCGCTTGATGTCCTTATTCGGTTCCGTCATTCGGGCAAAAACTTGCGTGAGATCGAACGCGAACCAACTCCAGTTAAACCCGCCGACCCATCCCCGCATGTTGTACGAAAGATAGACCCAGCGTCGCACCTCGTCCGGCGGCGGCATATACGGTTCCTCGGCAAATGCCGGAACGTCGTACATGTGGGCGACGACATATCCGTCGCGGTCCGGTTGAAACGTCGTCTCGGGCATATTGAAATACCGGTATATCAGCTTGAGGTCCTCGCTTGGGCGAACGTAGTACGACGCCCGCTGGATCGGCAGTTCGCGTTGAAATATCAGTCGTGCACCCTCTGCGGAGGTGTCCTTGAACGTTTCTTTGTACCGGTACTCGACGATCGCTCCGGGTTCGAGGCCCGGCAGAGCGAACGATTTGCTCAATACCCGTCGCTTATTGGTCTTGACCACTTCGCGTTCGATGATGTCGCTCGGCCGGAGTTCGACCGCCGACCCGTCAGTTTTCGTCACCCGGGCCGCGATGTCCTCGATCGTCATCCCCTTGGTAAATGGGATGTCCATCTTGCTGTACTTTTCGCGGCCGCGTTCCGTAAACAGCTTGATGCGGACATAGTGTTCGTATGTCAGCCGGGTGGTTTTTTTGTTGTCGAGACGCACCTCCCAAAAGATCGCCTCGGCATGGGCCGTGGGCTCGACCTTTGGCGTCTTCATTTCCAGCTCGGCCGGGGTCACCGGCGACCAACTCGTACTCTGAGCCGATGCGACCGAGCAAAGCCCGGCAACCAGTAGTACAAGAAATGTGAGGTTCGTAATGTAAGTATTCATCAGTTCGGAATTGCCGCTAATTCATAGCTCGACGGCCTAACCATTCTGTGCCAATAGCCGACGGTCGCGGTCCCGCCGGCGTTTCAATCTTGGCGTTGATCACGTTCAAACACAAAGGTCATCGGCTATTTCTGTTTGAGCGTTATCGTGTGACTGTCCGATTTTTGAAAGTTATCAAACAGGTTTTTGAGAGCCTGATACGAGTCCACCTTGAACAAGGTGTTTCCACCGCCGCCAAAGTGGAATCGACGGGTGTAAAACATCTTGTTCGCAGACTTATCGACGTTTATCTTGATGGTGAGCGAAGCAATATTTTGCGAATCGGCGAATGCTTGCGGGGCGTCGGCATTGTCCAGATCAAATGACTTTGGGTAAGTGATCTCGACCGTGTCGTTTTCCAGCCATGGATAATGAAAGAAGATGTCATATTTCCGGGTCGAAGCCGAAAAAACCGGTGAAACTCCATATTCAAAAAATCCCGGCTGCAGAAAAATGCGTTTTCCTGTCTTTTGGGCGTAATTGGGCATACGCACCCGGTAACGCTTGATCAGCGGTTTTGCCGGGTCGTCAATGTTCTCGATCGAAACGTTCGAAATCTCGGCAGTACTGAGGCGGCTCGTGAGCTCTTTCCGAAAGTCCTCTTCGCGTTTTGCGGATGTCTCATCGTAATTTTCGGTCCGATAGACAACAGCTCGATGACCCGAGTACTCCATCGTGACGTCACCCTCGAGCGTGCCGTCCTCGAGCAAGTTAAATTTACCATCGCGTTTCACTTCGGATTGATCGAACGGTGTGAAAGGTGTCATCTCCCAGTTAAACTGCTTTTCCGCCACGAGTAGACACCACGTATCTTCCTCGTACCAGACGAGCATTCCGTAGGGCAGAAACTTCATCCCGGGATTGAAGAATTTCCATTTGTCCCCAACCTTGACCCCGATCACGCCGAGATGGACGAGCCGCTCATTGGTCATTTTGGGGTGAAAGAACATCTCGCCGCGATTGCCCAACAGGCCGACCCTGGCCTCAAGCCCGATCGAGTTGGCCATGGCTCCGAAGAGCATGTCGATGAACTGAGAACTGCCCGATTTGCGTTTTAGCAGGTCGCCGATATTTTTAGTCTCGGGCAGTTTCGCGCGCTGTTCGTCGGTAATAGTCGCGTCGAATGTGGTGTTCGCGATCTGAGTTTGGCAAAATTCGTAGATCTTTTTGAGTTTTTCGTCCGGCGTCTGGGCTCCCGCCGTGACCTGTTCGGCGGCGGCTTTTACGTCCTTGTTGGACTTGTTCATAAAGGCCGCGATCGGAGCATTCTGGGCGGCGACCGCCCCCCAATACAACTGCATATTTCGCGGATCCTTGACGGTGTATGAGACCGAGAACGCTGAGGCGTTCGTGACCGTGAGCCTCGCACCGGTCAACAGCATCCACGCGCGGACCATGTCGTCAGGCGGCATCTGCGGTTCCTCGCGCAGTGCCGGTACATTGGTGCGAGTTGCCAGATAAAAGCCGTTTTTGTCCTTTACAAATTTCGCATCATCAAAATTATACGGTTGCGTTTGCGGTACCTGATCGTTGTACGGTTTGTAGTAGTACGACAGTTTCTGAACCGGAATATCACGCTGAAACTGCAGCCGCATGCCCATTGCACCGGCATCTTCGATCGCCTCTTTGTATTTATATTCGACGATCACGCCCGGTTCGATATTTGGGATCGCAAACGACTTGGCTTTGATCTTGACACCGTTTGCTTTGACTATCTCTCGCTCAAAGATGTCTTCTTTTTTAATTTCGACGATCGACCCATCTGCCTTGATGACTCGGGCGGCGAGATCCTTGATCTTTGTTCCTTTGGTAAAGGGAATATCAAATTTGCTGTATTTTTCGCGACCGCGTTCGGTGAATACCTTGACCCTAATGTAGTACTGTTTCGAAAGGTCCGAACTCGAACTGTCGTCGATCCGTACGTCCCAAAAGATGGCCTCGGCATCGGCGTCGGTTTCGACGCTCGCGGTTTTCATCTGGAGTTCTTCCGGCGTGACGGGACGCCAGTCTTTATCCTGTGCCCGAATAGCGGGAATGCTGACGAACGAACACACAAAAAAAGCCGCGCAGACAGACAGTGCGCCGGCCAGGGAGGAAATGGGTTTCATAGTTACCTCAATTTAATAAGCGAGCTAGTGTAGATCAACTCGCAAACAGAAAATGTTAATTTTTAAAAATAGTATTTATCAGACATGTACTTTCCACGGCTATTCTACTGCGGATGCAAACTCAAATCAATCAATTTCACGCCTGCGAATGCACTTATCACTATGTTATAATTTCGGCAATTCGGGACTTTTTAAAAAGTCTGCTTATCTTTAGGGAAAAATCATAATGTCAATCGATCATAGTCGGATACAGGAGCTTTTAGGCACGGATGCCGATATGCTCCTGAACCACGTCACAACCACCATACCGAAAGAGAATATTGCGCAGCCGGGCGGCGATTTTGTCGACCGTATCTGGTCTCAGTCGGACCGCAACCCTAATGTCCTGCGCAGCCTGCAGACGCTCAATGACAATGGCCGTCTTCGCGGTACGGGCTACCTGTCGATCCTGCCGGTCGATCAGGGCATCGAGCACTCGGCCGGAGCGAGCTTTGCGCCAAATCCGCAGTATTTCGACCCCGAAAACATCGTCAAGCTCGCCATCGAGGGCGGCTGCAACGCGGTTGCATCGACCTACGGAGTGCTGGGTGCGGTCGCACGAAAGTACGCGCATAAGATACCGTTTATCGTTAAGATCAACCACAACGAGTTGTTGACGTATCCGAACCAGTTCGACCAAGTTATGTTCGGCACCATCGAACAGGCACGCAATATGGGTGCTGTCGCGGTCGGAGCGACGATCTATTTTGGCTCTGATCAGTCGACGCGGCAGATCACCGAGGTGGCCGAGGCATTTGCCTACGCTCACGAACTCGGTATGGCGACCATTCTCTGGTGCTATCTCCGCAACCCGAAATTCAAGACACCGGCCGGCGATATGCACACCGCCGCCGACCTTACCGGCCAGGCTAACCACCTCGGCGTGACGATCCAGGCGGACATCATTAAACAGAAATTGCCCGAACGTAATGGCGGCTACAACGCACTCAATATTGAGAGCAGCTACGGCAAGACCGACCAGCGGATCTACACGGAACTGACGACCGATAACCCGATCGATCTCGTTCGCTACCAGGTGGCAAATTGCTATATGGGACGCTGCGGGCTGATCAATTCGGGCGGCGAGTCCAAGGGCGAGAGCGACCTTGCCGATGCCGTCCGCACCGCGGTCATTAACAAACGCGGCGGCGGCACCGGCCTCATCTCAGGCCGCAAGGCGTTCCAACGCCCAATGGCCGAGGGCGTCGAACTGCTCAACGCGATTCAGGACGTGTACCTCTGTAACGAGATAACGGTGGCATAAGAAATATTGCCCACGAAAAGCACGAAAGGCACGAAATAAGAAAGATTTCTTCTATTTTTAGTGTCTTTCGTGCCTTTCGTGGGCACTTCTTGTTTTAGATGTATCGACCGCGGGAGCTTTCGTAGGCACCGGTTAGGAATGGGTTGGTCGCGCGTTCGCGGCCGACGGTGGTCTCTCTGCCGTGGCCCGAATAGACGACCGTGTCGTCGTCGAGGCTGAGAATGTTATTGGTGATCGACTCGATCAGTTGCTCGTGGTTTCCGCCGGGCAGATCCGACCGGCCGACCGAGCCCTCGAACAGGCAGTCGCCGACAAAGACGCGCTTTTCAGTCTCCTC
>JAYVUD010000169.1:0-3091 GCA_043788335.1 Chloracidobacterium sp.
CGGATTTGCTCCATAGTTCACTTACGCGGATCGCGACACGCAAAAACTGAATGTCTTAAGTGTTTTTAGGAGAGTTTATGAAAAGAAATCTTATTTTAGGAGCGTTTGCGTTGATCGTGATCGTCTCCACAGCGTTATTTATTAGTTCGGTTTCCGCTAATGGATCCACGGACAAGAAAGACGGCCGGAACGTAGCATCGCCTGCGGTGTCGACGACGTTGGTCATCAGCCAGGCGTACGGCGGCGGCGGCGGCACAACCGGCACGTACCTAAACGATTATGTTGAGATTAAGAACATCTCGAACACTACACAATCGCTGGCGGGACTGGCTCTTTACTATGGCTCGTCGACCGGGCAGTTTGCCAGTTCTGCGACCAACGCTTACACATTGACGGGAACCTCCCTTGCTGCTGGCAAGTACTACCTTATTCAGCTTTCATCGGCCGGCACAGGGGGCGTTGCTCTGCCCGTGACCGCAGATGAGACGACGACGAACCTGTCCATGTCTGGAACAAATGGAAAGGTCGCTCTGGTCGTTGCCGCCAGCCTTCCTGTTAACACCTGTGGTGCGACCGCGACACCCTGCACACTGCCGAATGCCGCGATCCTCGACACCGTTTCGTGGGGTGCTGCGACTAACGCCGAGGGTGGAGCCCCGACCAATGGCGGCGTAGCCCTAACGTCGGTTCAAGGCAACGTCCGCAAGAACGGCGGATGTACGGACACCGACAATAACAACGCCGATTTTGACATCATTACCGCTCCGGTTCCTCGAAACTCGGCGACAACCGCGGCACTGTGTGGTGCTCCCCCGATCACCCATCGCGTAATGGATTTTGACGGCGACGGTAAATCAGACTTTGCGGTGACCCGCGACAGCGGTGCCCAAAAGACCTGGTACATCTACAATGGCGTCACACCTGAGCCCGGCGGCACGACCTATCAGGCTTGGGGCCTGAATACGGACACGGTAATTCCTGCCGACTATGATGGCGACGGCAAGGCAGACATCGCTGTCTGGCGTAGTGGAGCAGCCGGTACCGCCGGATTCTACATTTTCCAGAGTTCGACCGGTACGGTTCGGTTCGATAATTTTGGCCAAACCGGCGATGACCCATCGGTTGTCGCAGACTATGACGGCGACGGCAAGGCAGATCCGGCAGTGTTTCGGCCAAATCCGGCGGTCGGTGGTCAGTGTTACTTCTACTACCGCGGCAGCACGGGTCCATATGCAGGTCAGATCGTCTATAACCCGTGGGGAGCGACCCAGGCAAACGGCGGCGACTTTCCTGTCCCCGGCGATTTTGATGGCGACGGAAAGGCTGACTTCCTGGTTAGCCGTGACGGCGGAGGCCAGGCAATTTACTTCTTGAGAACGGCAACCGGTGCAGTCTCGTCGTTCTACTTCGGACTACCGACCGATATTGTCACGCCGGGTGATTTCGACGGCGACGGCAAAACCGATGTGGCGATTGCCCGACAGGTGGTTTCACCGAGTGCCCGTGACTGGTATTACAAGCCGAGTTCGGCTCCGGCCGAGGCGTTCCGATTCCTCGGTAGGTTCGGTCTGGCATCTGACGTGCGAGCGATCGGCGACTACGACGGCGACGGCAAAACCGATATCGGCGTCTGGCGTTCGAATGCGGACGCGAGCTCAAACTACTTTTACTATCTTGGCAGCACAAGCGGATTCAAGCAGCAGGAGTGGGGACAATCGGGAGACGTACCGGTAGCAAGATATCAGGAACATTAATTTGCTCCTGTCATAAACCTAAAGAGGCCGGGATTTGCGTCCCGGCCTCTTTTCTTATGTGTAAATTCAGCTACTAGATGTATTTGTCGACGACCTTAGCGATCGCTTCGCGGGTGACGGCACCGACGATGCGTTCCTGTTCCTGGCCGCCCTTGAAAAGAATCAGCGTCGGAATACCGCGAATGCCAAATTGATTGGGCACCGCCATGTTTTCGTCGACGTTCATCTTAAACACGCTCGCCTTACCCTCGTACTGCTCGGCAACCGCCTCGACCGACGGAGCAATCATTCGACACGGGCCGCACCACTCAGCCCAAAAATCGACGAGAACCGGTTTGTCCGTATCCAAAACGTCCGTCTGAAAATTACTGTCCGTTATCTGCTTTGCGAAATTTCCCATTTTTATCTCCTAAATATTATGCCAAAAGTATAACTTAGCCGCTAAGTATACGGCAAAACCGAAACCATAAATGGCGGTATTACTGCCATATTTTCTTAATTGTAACACTCACTGTTACAGTTGTCAACCGGAATCTGCCCGCCTCCGCAAGATACGAGACGGGCAGAACCAGTTAGTACAACTGAGGTCAACCACAGGGCGGGATCCTAATTCCCGGCGTCCAGAACCAAGCGGTAACGTGCCTTTCCAGCCTCGAGGTGATCGAACGCATCGTTGATCTGCGACATCGGGAAATGTTCGGTTACCGCCTCGATACCGTGACGGGCGCAGAAATCGAGCATCGTCGAAACCACGGCCGGGCTGCCTGTCGCGGTCCCGGAGATTTCCTTTTGTCCCATTATCAGGTTAAACGACGCCACCGGGATCGGATCGAGCACCGCTCCTACGACGTGAAAATTACCCTTCTGGGCGAGAGCTTTGAAATACGCCTGCCAGTTCAGCGGCTGATTGGCGGTCGTCATGATCATGTCAAATTTGCCGGCGACTGCGGCTAGTTCCGTCTCGCTGTGGGTATCGACGACATGGTCGGCCCCCATCTTGCGTGCTTCGTCCGCCTTTGACGCCGACGATGTGAAAGCCGTCACCTCGCAGCCCCATTTATCCGCAAATTGTACAGCCAGGTGGCCGAGGCCTCCGATCCCGATGATCCCAACCTTGTCGGTCGGTTTGATATCGCGCTGGACAAACGGGTTAAAAACGGTGATGCCGCCGCAGAACAATGGCCCGGCCTCGGCCTCGCTGACGCCGTCCGGCAATTTCACGGCCCATTCCCAATTACATCGTACGCGGTCGGCGAAACCACCGTGCCTGGCGACGATCGTCTCCTCGAGTTCCGGGCAATTGATGTGGTAACCGGACATACACTGGTGACAGTGCA
>JAYVUD010000170.1:0-18735 GCA_043788335.1 Chloracidobacterium sp.
CCCAGGGCAATGCCATCCTATATAGGGACTTTAACCTCAACAACGAAGTGGGCCTTCCGTGGAAGTCCCTGACCGTGGGCGGCGTCAACATCAATTACACCGACTGGCAGCTCGTCGACATTGCTCCCGGCAGCCTTGGCGTGTCCATCGGCGACCAGGTCAACATCGGAATCATCGCCTCGGGCTGCCAGCCGAGCGCCCACTGGGGAGAGATCTACGTCGACGGCGTCGGCTCGACCATCCCCGGGGTCTCGGTTGAGGGGACTGCTCCCGCTCAGGTCGTCGCCGGCGGGAATATAACCTATACCCTCAGCTACAGAAACGGCTCCGCGAGCGCAGAGACCGGTGTGGTGGTAAACTTCACAACGCCGCCGAACACGACGTTCCAGTCCTTCACAGCGCCGATCGGAGCCGCGTGTGTTCCGCCCTCGGTCGGCGGAACGGGCACGCTCACATGCACTTTTGCGGGAACTGTGGCTGCAGGTGCCAACGGCACCTTCACCGTGACCGTCAAAGCCGCAGTGCAAGGTTCCGTAAATGCGGCCAATTACGAGATTCACTCGAACCAAGAGACGCCGCTCATAGGTCCTGCGATCCCGACGAACGTAAGTGCGCCGACCGCCGCCCACGTTTCCGTAAGCGGCCGTCTCATAACCGCAACCGGCGCCGGCGTATCAAACGCTGTCGTCCTCTTAACCCGGCAAAACGGCGACACGACCACCATAAGAACTGCCGCGTTTGGCTATTTCACATTCGATGATATCGCGGCTGGCGAGACCGTTATCTTAAGCGTCAACTCAAAACGCTTTACATTCACCCCGCGCTCTATCGCCGTCTCGGACGCGATCTACGACCTCGAAATTACCGCTGACCCGTAGGACGATGAGGTCAGACCGAACAACTCGGGTACCTTGGTCGTCTGATCCGTGACGCGTTTTCTTACCAACGAACTTATGTTTTGTCCGAAATGCGGTAAATCAGATCAAACGCCCGAGAGCTACTGCCGACAGTGCGGTATTTTCCTGCCTGATCTGTCGAAGCCGCACAAAACGTTGGCTGCCCCGGAGACTCACCTGAGAGCCAATATTGTATTGAGTTCACTGACGATCGTGACGACACTGACCCTCGCGATACTCCTCTATTCGATCCTCGCATTTAAGGCGGACACTCACCCGTTGATATACGCGACGGCGGGTTTGCTGATCGCGATGAGTTTTTGGCACGCCCAGACGTTGTGGCGGACCCTGATCCTGCGAAAGCAATTTAAGGCATTAAAACCGGGGAGAGTAGGCGAAATTGAAGGCGAAGACGCGACCACAGGGAAACTCCTGGAGTCGGCCGACTTTGAGAATATGGTTCCGGCCAGCGTTACCGACCGGACCACGAAACATCTCACCGCAACTGAAAAACACTCAGCGCAATCCCAACATCAATCGAACTGAACGGTCGGACACCACACGGTCCGGATCGTCGAGCCATCTCAAATAGCCCGCCCGTTCGCTGTCGGTCAGCTCGACATTCAGCAGTCTTGCGACCTGTGTGCTCTCGAATGCACGATTGGTAAGTGCCAGGTGGTCGTGGCTCGGGTCTGACAGATCTCCGCTGGCTATTGTTTTCTCGGCGTGTTCGACGTCGAGAAAAAACATATCATAGGCCGCGAGATGCCAGACCGTGTTGCCGCCGTCGGTATCGACCGAAACCACACGGAGCAATCCGTAACCACTCTCCAACTGAAAGACGAGATAATCGCCGGGACTAAAATTCTGTGCCATACATTTTTCAGATTAGCATAAAGTGAGATAAGCCGATAACATTTGATATATGAGTGTCCCGCGTACCAGACTCGAACTTGAACAAATGTTGGAAATCGCTATCGACGAAGCCCGTACGGGGATCTCCGAGGGCGGGATACCCATCGGAGCGGCCCTGTTTGACGGCGAGGGAAGATTACTCGGGCGCGGCCGCAACCGCCGCGTGCAGGAAGATGATCCGTCGATCCACGGCGAGACTGACGCCTTTCGCAAGGCGGGGCGGCAGCGAAATTACCGCAAAACGATAATGGTGACCACGCTCGCACCGTGTTGGTACTGCAGCGGACTCGTCCGGCAATTTAACATCGGCACCGTCGTCATCGGCGAGTCCCGCACGTTTCAGGGCGGCATCGATTGGCTGAGAGAAAACGGCGTCGAGGTTGTCGATATGGACTCGGACGTCTGTGTCCAGATGATGGAGAATTTCATATCAAAGAACGCCGATCTGTGGAATGAAGACATCGGCGAATAAAGTTTTTACAGTAGGGAGATGATCTAGGTCATATGCCAGTTAAAATGACGGCAGAGGATGCCGTAAAAGTTATCAAATCAGGGGATCGGGTGTTCGTTCACGGCGTGGCAGCCGTTCCCCACGTTTTATTGAATGCGATGGTGGCTCGGGCGGATGAACTGAGGGACGTCGAACTGGTCCACCTCCACACCGAGGGTGCAGCACCGTACGCTCAACCGGAATACGCAGAGAGTTTCAGGGTAAACGCATTCTTTGTCGGCGGAAACGTGCGGGCGGCGATTCGCGAGGGGCGCGGCGACTATATTCCCGTGTTTTTGTCCGAGATCCCGGCGCTTTTCCGGAAAGGAGTGCTACCGCTAAATGTTGCGTTGATCCACGTATCGCCGCCCGATAAACACGGCCTATGTTCGCTCGGCGTCTCGGTCGATATCGCCCGTGCGGCCGTCGAGGTCGCGGATATCGTGATCGCTCAGGTCAACCCGAACATGCCGCGGACGATCGGTGACGCCCTGGTGCAGGCATACGACCTCGACATTCTGGTCGACGTCGACACGCCTCTGCCCGAAGCGGGTATCCCGGAGATGACGGAGAATGATCTCGAGATTGGCCGCCATATCGCCGGGATCGTCGAAGACGGTGCGACGCTGCAGATGGGCATCGGGTCGATACCAAATGCCGTCCTGTATGCACTAACGGAGCACAAGGACCTCGGTGTCCATACCGAAATGTTCTCCGACGGCCTGATCCGCCTGGTTGAGTCGGGCGTGGTCAACGGCAGCAAAAAACTCAAGCACCCCGGCAAGATCATCGCCGGTTTCGCGATGGGCACGCGGGCACTCTATGATTTTATCGACGACAATCCGATGGTTCTGATGCTCGATATTGCGTACGTAAACGATGCCGCGGTCATTCGCCGAAACCCGAAGGTGACAGCGATAAACAGTGCGATCGAGGTGGATATTACGGGCCAGGTGTGTGCCGACTCGATCGGGACAATGCTGTATTCCGGCGTCGGCGGGCAGATGGATTTTATCCGCGGAGCGTCGCTGTCCGAGGGCGGCAAGCCCATAATCGCATTGCCGTCGACCACATCGCGGGGCGAGAGCAAGATCGTTCCGTACCTAAAACAGGGAGCGGGCGTCGTGACGACGAGGTCACACGTACATTACATCGTCACCGAATACGGCATCGCCAATCTCTACGGCAAGAATCTACGGCAAAGGGCGACCGCATTGATATCGATCGCCCATCCGGATCACCGTTCAGATTTGGAAAAGGCCGCGTTTGAGCGATTTCGCCACGCGTAAAGCCGACTGTCCTATTTGCCGGGAACGACGACCGGCAAGCCCTTGGCGAGGTATTGCCGGTTAAAATCAGCCAGGTCCTCTGCCTTGGTCTTTGCGAGCGTGGCAAGCTGAGCGTCGATTCTCGCAACGAGGTCGTTATATACCTCGTACGCCTGCGCGGTCGGTCCGTCGTCTGATCCGTCGACATACGAACTCAGGTCGGCGAGCTTGTTGTTTAGGCGAATAGGATAGTTGAGAGCGTCTTGTCCGCTCTTTATTTTGGTCTGAAACAGAGCCTCTTCGACCTCGGTGAGCTTTTTCGATATCTCCCTCGCTTTATCCGCAAGATCCTTGTTTTCGGGCAGTTTCAGCCGCCGCGTGAGGCCGTCAAGCTGCATCCGAACGTCACGTATCTCGAGGATCGCGGCGTGGGTCTCGGAGAGCTTGCGGTTGATCTTCGACATCAGTTCGAATTGTTTGGCGAAATCGTCCGATGTGGTGGAAAGTCGCGGATCCGCTTTGACTGCGAATGTTTCAGTGGCGACGGCCTTACCATCGACGCTCAAACGCACCTGATACCTGCCAGGCGGAACACGCGGACCGGAAAGCGAGCCTCCCCACATGATCAAACCCGGGATGGTCGTGGCGTTCGGCAGGCGGTAGTTCCAGACAAAGGTGTTAAATCCGGCGTCGACCGGCAGCGGTGCGTCGGCCTGCTCTCCGCGGCCCTCAGCGGCGGGCGGCGGCGGTACACCGGGCGTTTCTGGCCGTTTCGTGAATTTTCTGAGTACGGTACCCGCCGCGTCGAGAAATTCGAGCGTCACTTCCTTGGTCGGCTTTTCTTTGAAATAGTAGTTCACCACGGCTCCGCCCGGAGCGTTTCGTCCCACCGTTGCCGTCGCGGTCAACGGGCCGCCGCCGCCGGCGGTACGGTACGCGTCCTCGGGTTTGAAGAGCGTAACCTCCGCCTTTTGAGCATCGGCAAGCTGATAGAGCACCGGCAGATTGTCGAGTATATAAAACGAACGCCCTTGGGTCGCGACGACGAGATCACCTTCGCGTTTCTGGATCGTCAGATCGGTTATGGGCACGATCGGCAGATTAAGCTGCAAGCTCTGCCACGTGTCGCCCTCGTTGGACGAATAATAGATGCCGCGTTCGGTGCCCGCGTAGAGAAAGCCGCGTTTGTTTGGGTCTTCGATGATCGTTCGTGTAAATTGATCGGCCGGAATGCCGATGACTATCTTTTTCCAAGATCTGCCGAAATCCGTGGTCTTGTAAAGGTAAGGCCTCGGGTCGTCATTTTTATAGTTGGTCGCAGCAAAATATGCCGTTCCGGCGTCATATGGAGACGCTCGGATCTGATTGATCTGAATCCACTCGGGCAGGTCCTTTGGCGTGACATTTGCCCACGTCTTGCCGTTGTCCTGCGTCACGTGTACCAAACCGTCGTCGCTTCCGGTCCAGATGACGCCTTGCTTTACGGTAGATTCGTCGACGGTGAAAATAGTGTCGTAATACTCGATGCTCGTATTGTCCTGCGAGATCGGCCCGCCCGACGATCTCTGACGCGTTTTGTCATCTCGCGTCAGGTCCGGGGAAATTGCGGTCCACGACTGGCCCTCGTCGAGCGAGCGGAAAAGGATATTTGCAGCCGTGTAAAGGGCGTATTTGCCGTTTGTCTTGTGCGGAGAGAAAAGAATCGGGAAATTCCACTGGAAACGATATTTAGTGCCGTCGGCACCCGAGCCCATCGGGTTATCAGGATAGACATCGACATTTCGCTCTTGCCCGGTCTTTTTATTAAATCGGGTCAGCAATCCGTCGTAGCTGCCGGCAAATACGATATCGGAATTTTCCGGATGCGGCGCGAGCCACCCCGATTCGCCGCCGCCGACGGGAAACCAGTCGCTCGTCGTGATCGCGAAACCATCGGAACGCGACGCGATCCGCACGGACGAATTGTCCTGCTGTGAGCCGTAGATATTATATGGAAAATCATTATCCGTCGTGACACGATAAAACTGGGCGGTCGGTTGGTCCTCTTCCGACCAGCTTAATCCGCCGTTGAGGCTCACGGTTGCTCCGCCATCGTTGCCGTTGATCATCTTTTTGGCATCAACCGGGCTGATCCAGAGGTCGTGGTGATCACCATGTGAACCGCCGATCGTTGTGAATGTGCGTCCGCCGTCGATCGAACGCTGCATTTGGACGTTCATCACATAGATCGTGTTCTCATTCTCGGTGTCCGCGTAAATACGATTGAAATACCACGGGCGCTGACGGATATTGGCGTTGTCGCTCGTCTTTTGCCATGTGTCGCCGCCGTCGTCTGAGCGAAAAAGGCCTCCGTCTTTGTTTTCGACCATCGCCCAAACGCGGTTGGTGTTAGCGGGCGACACGGTCACGTTGATCTTGCCGTCGACGCCGGCCGGCAGCCCTTTGTTGCGTGTGATCTCGGTCCACGTGTCGCCGCCGTCAGTCGATTTGAACAGGCCGCTGCCGTCGCCGCCGCTGTCCATCCGGTACGGCTTTCGGCTGATCCGCCAAAAAGCGGCGTAAAGTGTGTTTGGATTGGACGGATCGAGAATCAGATCGCCGGCACCTGTCTCAGCGTTGCGGAAAAGTATCTTTTCCCACGTCTTGCCTCCGTCTTTGGTTCGAAATATCCCGCGTTCGTCGTTCTTTCCCCACAGGTGGCCGATCGCGGCGACATATACGATATTCGGGTCCTTGGGATTGACGCGAACTCGCGAGATCTGCTGCGTGTCGCCGAGGCCAACGTTTTTCCAGGATCGGCCGCCGTCGATGCTCTTGTAAACGCCGTCGCCGCTCGATACGTTGCCGCGGATCGTCTCTTCGCCCATCCCGACATAGATCACATTGGGATCGCTATCGGCGACGTCGATCGCTCCCACCGAGCCCGTCTTGAAAAATCCGTCAGAAATATTGACCCAATTTGCCCCGCCGTCCGCCGAACGCCAGACGCCGCCGCCGGTCGAGCCGTAATAATAGACGTTCGGCTGTGTCGCGACGCCCTCGACCGCGCCGACGCGGCCGCCGCGAAACGGGCCGATCAGGCGAAATTGGAAGTTTTTAAGCGGATCTGCCTGTTTTGCCGCGATCGCGGTTTGAGCCCGCGTCGGCAAAACAACCGCACCGAATAGCACAATTGCGTATACGGTAAATGAAACGTAGCGAAGCAACGCGGAATAAAAGGGGATCAGATGCATTTTAGGACCTCGAACAATTTTTGATGGACCGACGCGAATATAGTACGCCAAATGAGCAGAGCAAAACCAGACCGCTAAGCAAATTCCATCTTTGCGGAGAGATTCGGCCGATTGGGCGACGGCATCATTTGAACAGTCATCTGATAAGTAATAATATAAGCGAGATAGGATTTCTCTTCTCTACAGCTATTAGATTTGGTAATTTAGGAACATATTATGAACGAAGGTAATAAACAGGCAGTTATCATTAGCGCGGCGCGAACGCCGACCGGCAAGTTTCAAGGGGCTTTGAAAGGATTTTCCGCTCCGGATCTCGGTGCGATCGCGATCAAAGAAGCCGTTAAGCGTGCCGGCATCGAAACTAAGGACGTCGACGAAGTGATCATGGGCTGTGTTGTGCAGGCCGGGATCGGCCAGGCACCGGCCCGGCAGGCGTCGATGAAGGCCGGATTGCCGCCCGAAACCTCGGCTTTGACGATCAATATGGTCTGCGGTTCGGGCCTGCGTGCGGTCGCGTTGGCGTCACAGGCAGTTGCCCTCGGCGATGCCGAATATGTTGTTGCCGGCGGTATGGAATCAATGTCGAACATCCCGTACGCGATGCCCGGGGCTCGTGACGGTTACCGCATGGGCAACCAGACCGTGACCGATCTGATGGTAATGGACGGCCTGTGGTGTCCGTTCGAAAACTGGCATATGGGCAACACCGGCGAGGTAGTCGCCGAGCTGCACAACATAACGCGTGAGCAGCAGGACCAGTTTGCATTTGACTCGCACCGCAAAGCCGCCGAGGCCCAGGCCGCCGGCAGGTTTAAGGACGAGATGATCGCCATTTCGATCCCGCAGAAAAAGGGCGATCCGGTCATTCTCGACTCGGACGAAGCAGTACGGCCCGACACCACGGTCGAAAGTTTGGCGAAACTTCGCCCGGCGTTCAAAAAAGACGGTGGTACTGTCACGGCCGGTAACGCTCCGGGCGTCAATGACGGTGCATCCGCATTGGTCGTCACGTCGTCGGAAAATGCCGCCAAACTCGGCATCGAGCCGCTCGGACGGGTGGTCGCGTGGGCGTCGTCGGGGATCGAGCCGAAACTGATCATGATGGCTCCGGTGAACGGCGTTTTGAACGTGCTTAAAAAAGCCGGCTGGGAAATGAAAGACGTCGATCTGTTCGAGCTCAACGAGGCGTTCTCGGTCCAGGCTCTCGGCGTGATGAAAGAACTCGGCCTCGATCTCGACAAGGTCAACGTCAATGGCGGGGCCGTGGCGATGGGGCACGCCATCGGCAATTCGGGTGGCCGTATACTGACGACCCTGCTCTACGAGATGAAACGACGCGGAGTCAAACGCGGCGTCGCGGCGCTATGCCTCGGCGGCGGCAACTCGGTGGCGATGGCGGTCGAGCGTGATTGACGTTTCCTGCAACATTCGATGACGAATATCGTTATTAGTTAATGGAGGAAATGAGATGACCGGAAAAGAACAGGCTCGAATTCTCGGCCTTTTGATGTGGGTCTACGCGGGTTTTCAGATCGTAATTGTCGCGGTGATCGGGGTGTTTTACGCGTTGTTTTTCAGCGTATTTCTCACCCGGATCCCGCATAAACCTCACGATCCGAGCCCCGAGTTCATGTTACCGTTTATCGTTATTGCGATCGTTATCGCATTTTGCGCGGTGGCGATATTCTCGATACCTAAATGGGTCGCGGGCTACGGCCTCAGAAACGACAAAAGCTGGGCACGGGTCTGGGCGATCGTCGCCAGTTGCTTGGCTTGCCTCTCGTTTCCGGTGGGTACGGCTCTCGGGGTTTGGGGACTGATATTCCTCTTTGGAGACGAAGGGAAGCGGTATTTCGAAAGTTCTGATTACGCCCGCGTTCCGAACCCGGCCGATGAAATACTCCGGGCACCGGAGCCGAATAGTTGGCAATGACGCTTGATCTACATCGCAAATCGCGGGCGGCAGGACATATGTGTCCTGTCGCCCGTTTGTTTTGGTTCGGCGGCGTGGTTTATTCTAAAGGTCGATAACGGCAAATTTAATATAAGGAAAACATACAAAAATAATGAGTGAAATCATCGGAGTGATCGGTGCGGGGACGATGGGCAATGGCATTGCTCAAACGGCGGCAGGTGTGGGTTTTCAGGTCGTAATGTGTGACGTTCAGGAGGCGTTTGTCGAACGCGGCATCGCTAATATCAGCAAGAGCCTCGACCGTTTCGTCAAAAAAGAGACGATGACCGAGGAGCAAAAATCAGAGGTGCTCGGGCGAATCAAAACCACGACAAAGCTCGAAGATCTGGCAGGCTGCATGCTGATCGTCGAGGCCGCGACCGAAAATTTTGAGATCAAGAAACAGATCTTTCAAAAACTCGACGAGATCTGCCCGGCCGAAACCATCCTCTCGTCTAATACTTCGTCGATCTCGATCACCAAGATCGCGGGCGTCACAAAACGTCCGGATAAGGTCATCGGAATGCACTTTTTCAATCCCGTCCCGCTGATGAAGTTGGTCGAGGTCATCCGCGGCATCGCGACGTCCGACGAGACCTATGCGATCGTAAAGGCATTGTCTGAAAAGCTCGGCAAAGTGCCGGTCGAGTGCAACGATTCGCCCGGATTTGTATCTAACCGAGTGTTGATGCCGATGATCAACGAGGCGGTTTACGCCCTGCAAGAGGGCGTGGCGACCGTCGAATCGATCGACGAGATCATGAAACTAGGCATGAACCACCCGATGGGCCCGCTGACATTGGCTGATTTTATCGGCCTGGACGTTTGTCTCGCGATACTGAACGTGATGCACGAAGGCCTCGGCGACCCGAAATACCGTGCCTGCCCGCTGTTAAAGAAGTACGTGGACGCCGGATGGCTCGGACGTAAGAGCGGACGTGGATTTTACGATTACGCGGCGAAATAAGAGTTCGGAGTTTGGAGTGCTGAGTTTTGAGTTCCAGCTTTAGCTGGCTCTTGGTTTCGCCGTAGCCAACTAAAGTTGGAACTCAAAACTAGTTCGGTTTGGAAAACTTATGGGAAAACTATTCTTAATTACACTTGCGTCGGCGATGGTGCTGGCTATCGCCGTTAACGGCAACGCTCAGGTCAAGGTCGCTCCGCTCAATATCAAGGAACGGACTTTGCCGAACGGGCTCATGGTCGTTTCATTACAGGACAATTCCAGTCCGACGGTCGCCATTCACGTGTGGTACAACGTCGGCGGCAAAAATGATCCGCAGGGCAAATCGGGGTTTGCACACATGTTCGAACACATGATGTTCAAATCGACCAAGAACATGCCCAACGAAAAGATGGATCGCCTGACCGAGGACGTTGGCGGTTTTAATAACGCCTCGACGTGGGACGATTTCACCAATTATTACGAGGTGGTGCCGTCCAATTATCTTGAAACGCTGCTCTGGGCCGAGGCCGAACGGATGGCGAATCTGAATGTCGACGACACCAACTTTGCCTCCGAACGGGACGTGGTCAAAGAGGAATATCGACAGAGCGTGCTGGCACAACCGTACGGGCAGTTTAACGAGTATATCGGAAGCCTCAGCTACACCGTCCACCCGTATAAGCGGGGCGTGATCGGTGATCTGGCACAGCTCGACGCTGCAACCTCGGCCGACGCGAGGGCTTTTCATCAACTGTTTTACCGGCCGGACAACGCATACCTGATCGTTGTTGGCGATTTTGACGAAAAACAGTTTGAAGCGTGGACCGATAAATATCTCGGCAAGGTGGCGAAACCGAGTTCGACGATCCCGCGGGTGACCGCGGTTGAACCGGCCAAGACAAAAGAGGTCCGATTTGAAAAGACGGCTCCGAATGTGCCGTTTCCGGCCGTTGCGATCAGCTATTTGGGGCCAAGGTCGGACAGTGCCGATTTGCCGGCATTGCGGATCGCCGACAAGATAATGTCCGGCGGCGACAGCTCGCGGCTCTATCAGAGCCTCGTCTACAAACAGCAGATCGCCCAGGAGGCCAATTTCAACATCGACGACAAGGTCGACGGCGGCCTGCTCTACCTAATGGCGATCGCGTCCGAGGGCAAGACCGCACCGGAACTTGAAAAGTCGCTGCTGGCTGAGCTAAACCTCATTCAGGACAAAGGCGTAACCGCCAACGAACTCGCGAAAGCGAAAAATCAGCTCATCGCCGAGGCTGTCCGGCGCCGTGAGAACAACGACGGCAAGGCCATCGTCATCGAGCGTGCGATCGCCTATCAGCACGACCCGAAAGCCGTAAACTCGGATATTCAAAAACTTCAGGCCGTCACCGAGGCAGACATTCTCCGCGTTATGAAAAAATATTTTAACGACAACAACCGCACAATTATTTACTATTCAAACGCGGGAGGTGCGAAATAATGAAAACGACTTTATTCCTTACCGCGGCACTTTTATCAGTATTTGTGGCAAATCTCTGTGCCCAAGAAACGCCGCCGGCGCCGGGAGCACCGCGGCCGGCGATTATTCCTGGAGTCAAGCAGAGAAAACTTCCTAACGGACTCACGGTCGCCGTTGTTGAGAGAAAAGGTGTTCCACTAGTAGCTATCCAAATGATGGTCAATACCGGACTCACATACCAAGACATTAAGACGGCCGGCGTGGTCAAAATGTCAACGGATTTGTTGATGAAAGGTACTGCAACTAAGGACGCAACGAAGATCGCTAACGAAATTGAGTTTCTTGGTGGAAATATTTTTACAAACGTCGGAATGGATATTTCTGGTGTGTCCATGAGTGTCACGTCGGATAAAATTGGTCCCGGCCTCGAAATACTGTCCGATGTCGTGCTACATCCGACATTTCCTGAGAAGGAACTTACCCTTGCAAAGTCGCAGGCGATCGACGAGCTCAAATTCAATCTGAAGCAGCCCAGCTTTCTTGCGAACTACGTCGCAAGCGTATACAGCTTATATCTGACGCCAGTTGGTGGCACCCCCGAGAGCTTGAATGCGATGACACGAAAGGACGTCCTTGATTTTTACAAGGACAGCTTCATCCCCAAACAAGCGACTTTGATCTTCGTTGGCGATATAGATGCGGAAAAGGCTTTTTCTCTTGCTCAATTAAAATTTGGAAAATGGAAAAACCCGCCCCCGACAAAATCAGATCAGCCTGAAATGATGATTACCATGACATCAGATTCGTTGGCTGAGAATAAGCGGCTCGATGCGCAGCAGAATCTCTTAAAGCGAATAATGGTCATTGATCTGCCGAATTCCGGGCAAGCCGCAGTTTCTTATTTCAAGCAAATGCCGTTTTCCGGGCATATAAAATGGGACGATAAGAAGCAGGTCGGCAAAATAAGCAATAATTACTTCCCCGGCCTCGTCTTCAACACAGTGCTCGGCGGTGGTTATTCATCACGCCTAAATATGGAAATCCGGATCAAGCGTGGACTTAGCTACGGGGCGAGCAGCGCGATAAGTTGGCGACCGTACGATTCACGTTTTTCAACTCGGGCCCAAACGAAGAACGAGTCCGCTGCTCAAGTGGCAGAGCTCGTCCTCGAAGAGATCAAGAAACTGCAGAATTCAGAAACGGCGCCGGTCGAGCTAGCTTCACGTGGAGCGGTCTTGCTCGGGAATTTTGGCCGGAATCTCGAAACGAACATCGGGCTACTCTCAACAGTTTCAGATCTATATTCTAATTTGCTCAACACAAACGAACTTAATTCCTATGTCAAAAATGTCCAGGCAGTCGGAGCAAAGCAAGTAAGGGAATTTGCGAACCAACATCTTAACGGCGGTGATATCATCATCGTCGGGGATTATTCGATCTTTAAGGACGATCTCGCTAAGCGGTTTCCGGGGATCAAGGTCGACGTCATCAAGGCGGCTGATCTCGATCTGAGCAAGGACGATCTACGAAAGTAGATAGGAAAATCATTACCCGCTAAACACGCGAAAAACGCGAAAAACTGATAGATTTATTCTTAAGTTATTTCGTGTTTTTAGCGTGTTTAGCGGGCTGAGCGTCTTATGCATAAGAACTTGCGTTCATTTATTGACTCGCTGCGGCGTGAGGGTGAGATCGTTGAGATCTCGGCCGAGGTCGATGCCTTTTTGGAGATCGCTGAGATACATCGGCGGGTGATCGAAGAGCAAGGCAAGGCACTGCTGTTTACGAACGTCAAAGGCTCCGATTTCCCGGTCGTGACCAATATGTTCGGGACACGGCGGCGGATCGATCTGGCGTTTGGCCGAAAGCCGCTGGAGTTTGTGAAGCGTGCGGTGCACGCGGCCGAGAACCTTTTGCCGCCGAAACTCGGCAAGCTGTGGGAATATCGCGACCTAGCATTTTCGGCGGCGAAATTCGGCACAAAGCAGGTTCGTAACGCTCCGGTGCTCGAACGCAAACAGCCTGCGGTCGATCTCGAGAGACTTCCGCTACTGCAACTCTGGCACGAGGACGGCGGGCATTTTGTGACCTTGCCGCTCGTTTATACCGAGAGTCCGACCGACGGGAAGCACAATTTAGGAATGTACCGCATCCAACGGTACGACAAAACGACGACCGGCATGCACTGGCAGATCGGCAAGGGCGGCGGCTTTCATTATTTCGAGGCCGAGCAGCGAAACGAGGCTTTGCCGGTGACCATATTTCTCGGCGGGGCACCGGCGATGATCCTGTCGGCGATCGCACCGTTGCCTGAGGGCCTGCCGGAATTGATGCTCGCGTCTCTGCTGGCCGGGGAAAAGATCACGACCGCGGCTAACCCGCTCGGGGAGGGCAGTCATCGGCTTATCGCCGAGGCTGAATTTGCCATCTACGGCAGGGTCGCACCGCACGAACGCAGACCGGAAGGGCCGTTCGGCGACCATTACGGCTATTATTCACTGACGCACGACTATCCGGTTTTTCGTGCCGATGCTGTCTTTCACCGCAAGGATGCGATCTATCCGGCAACGGTCGTCGGCAAGCCGCGGCAAGAGGACTATTTCATCGGCGACTATCTTCAGGAACTGCTCTCGCCGCTATTTCCGCTGGTGATGCCGGCGGTCCGGGACCTGTGGAGCTTTGGCGAGACCGGATTTCATAGCTTAGCGGCGGCGGTCGTTCGTGAGCGGTACGGACGCGAGGCGTTGTCGGCGGGATTTCGCATACTTGGCGAAGGGCAGTTGACGCTGACCAAGTTTCTGTTGCTGACGGACAAACCGCAAGACCTGCGGGACTTTAAGTCGCTGTTCGAGTACATTCTCGCCCGCGTCGAATGGCACCGTGACCTGCACATTTTCAGCCAGACGGCGTTTGACACGCTCGACTATGCGAGCGGCAAGGTCAATTTCGGCAGCAAGGCCATAATGATGGGCACGGGCGAGGCGAAAAGGGAACTCACACGCGAATTTCGCGGCGATCTGCCCGCGGGCGTTCGGGCGGCAGAACCGTACTGCGGCGGGTGTCTCGTCGTCGAGGGCGACGCGTACGAGAACGATAAAGACCTCGCGGACCGCATCGCTAAGAGCGGTAAATTTGACGAATGGCAAATGGTCATCGTGCACGACAACGTTGAATTTGCCAGCACGACCGAAAAGTTCCTGTGGGCGACGTGGACGCGGTTTGATCCGGCGTCCGACATTTACGCCCGCGAGATCGACCTCAAAAACAACCATATAGGCTATAATGCTCCGATCGTCATCGATGCCCGGATGAAACCGTGGTACCCGGCTGTCGTCGAGGCCCGCGAGGATGTCGTAAAGCTCGTGGACGGACGTTGGAGCGAGTATTTTCGGGAAAGCTAGCCACAGAGTTCACAGAGAAAATGGATCATTAGTGCCCCAATGTTTTCCGGCCTGAATCCTTTCTTTCATTGCGTTCTTAGCGGCTTTGCGTGAGATCCGGATGTTTTTCGGCAGTAAACGGGAGCCTCTCGCAAAGTCGCAAAGCTCGCAAAGACGATGCGAAGAAGATGCAAAGTGTCACAACGTTTTCCGGCCTGAGGCTATTCATTCTTGGCGTTCTTAGCGGCTTTGCGTGAGATCTTGACGTTTTTCGGCAGTAGACAACGGGACAATACTGGAAATAGATATTAATGAAACATTTGCGGAAGCGAATATTGATAGGGACCGTGACGCTCGTGATAGCGGCCCTGCTTTGCCTTGCCTACTCGTATTTCATCGAGCCGCACCGTCTGGTGACAACCATGAGCGAGATCAAGGTCAAGAACTGGAACCCCGCATTTGACGGTTTAAGGGTCTTGATAATCGGCGACTTCCACGGCGGCTCGAACGGCGGCGACGACGAGATGATGGCACGCGTGGTTGCCAGGGCAAACGAGCAAAATCCCGACATTATCGTCCTGTTGGGCGATTATGTCTCGGAAACAGACCACGCGGTCCCGCCCAACCTCAAGATGCCGATGGAACGGGTCGCCGACAATCTCGCTGGGTTGCGTGCAAAATACGGCGTCTTTGCCGTGCTCGGCAACCACGACGGTTGGTACTGCGACGATTGCGTTAAGACTGAGTTGACGCGTGTCGGGTTTAAGGTGCTGGTCAACGATGTCGCGGTCATTGAAAAAGACGGCAAGAAACTCCGTCTGTTGGGTCTGCCAGACCACATGAAGATCCGTGCGTGGCAGGATTTCTCAGACGCGGCAAAGCGTGCTCTCGCACCGACCGAAAACACCGGCGATGTGATCGTGCTCGAGCACAGCCCCGACGTCCTGCCAGTGATAACGGCCGGACTGACTATTTCGCCCGATATGAAACTAATACTTGCGTCACATACGCACGGCGGGCAAGTCTGGCTCCCGATCCTGGGCACGCCGATCGTACCGTCGAGCTACGGGCAGAAATATTCGTACGGGCATATACGCGAGAACAACGTCGATATGTTTGTCACGTCGGGCGTCGGAACGAGCGTGCTACCGTTTAGGTTTATGATGCCGCCCGAGATCGCGGTGGTGACGTTGAGGACGGAGTAGGACCGGCCACAGAGGACACCGAGGGGAAAAAGGGCCCGGAAGATCCCGTCTCTGTGACCTCTGTGGCAAGTTCTGTTATCGAAGCATCCCGCGGACGTGGGCGAGGACGCCATCATTTTTGGCAGGCGTGAGGCCGAGGATCTTGCACATGACGTTGTATACCTCGATGTTGGCGAAGGGTTCGAGCACCTTGCCCTTCTTAAATTTCGGCCCGCGGGCGATGAAGGTCGCCATCATCGATTGATACTTGTTGTCGTAGCCGTGGGCACCGAGCGGTTTGGTGAAATTGTCACGCTTTTTCTGGCTCTCATAGCGGTCGCGACTGGTCATAAACCAGCCCTCTTCGGCCGAACAAACGACCGGAGCAACGCGCTTGCCTTCGTTATAATGCAGCCGTTCGGGGATGTCGGCTTTGGGCCAGCAGGTGGCGTGCGTGATGTTTTTGAGGCCCGCGAGCACGTCGGCCTGTTTACCGTACTTTGGAAATATTTGCACGATCTCGCCCGTCCACAGAATACGGTCCGTCAGGGTGAAATGGAAATAGTCGTCCATGAGAACGGCGTTTCGCTGATCGACAGCCGCCATGCCGTGATCGGACACGATGATGATATTTACCTTGTTGTCGATCCTCCTGGCTTTGAGTCCGGCAACGAGACGGGCGATGCCGCTATCGACCCGGGCGACAGCAGCTTTCAACTCGTCCGAGTCAGGTGAAAATCCGTGGCCGGCATCGTCAGTATCGCTGAAATACATCGTGATGATCTGCGGCCGCGTCTGGGCAGGCTGGTCGAACCAACTTAGTACGGTGTCGACGCGTTCGTCGTTAGGCACCTTGCCGTCGTATTGTTTCCAAACTGACGGCCGGCGGCCGGCGATCTCGGCCTCGGTGCCGGGGAAAAAGTAGGCGGCGGCACGCATATTCTGCTTTTCGGCGGTCACCCAGATCGGCTCGCCGAGCCACCAACGCGGATTTTGCACCTCCTCGCGTTTGCCGAGCGTAAAGGTCGTGCCAAAATCCCAAATGTTGTTCTCGACGATGCCGTGATGTTCGGGATAGAGTCCGGTGGCGATGGTGTAATGGTTGGGAAACGTCTTGGTCGGAAACGACGGGATCATCCATTTTGCCCGCACGCCGCCGGCGGCGATCGCAGTCATCGTCGGCGGTTTGAACTTGTCGACGTAGTCGTACCGAAATCCGTCCAGCGAAAGCAGAATGACGGTCGGTCGTAGGTCGGTGATGGGCTTTTGGGCGTTGACGATGAGAGTATTGGCCAGCACAACGCAGGCCAGTGCGAATGCGGCACGGTACACAGTTTGAATTTTCATGTTTGATCCGTCGAACAATGGAATTACCCGGGAATGTGCCATATTATAGAGAACATTCATTAGATTAGCCAATAATACGATCGCGGTTGGCAACCGACGGGGATGAGGTTTGCGAACCGCGATCAGGAACAAGGGGATATTAAGTGTCGATGAAAGTTAAGTTTACAGCCGCCGTGTCGGTTCGAGTGTGTTTTATTGCCCTCATCTGCCTCACGGCGGCGGGGTGCACCACCGGGCCCGATCTCACAAACCTGAACAAGCCGACGCCGGCCGACAAGGCGTCGGGTCCGGCGGAAAAGGAGATCTCGGGAACGTATGCCGTCAGCGGCGCGGGCGAGAACGGCCAGGATCCGTACGAGGGTTCACTGACCGTCGCAAACCAGGGCGACACCTATAAGGTGGAGCTGCAAACCGCACGTTTGCGACGCACGGGCGTCGGCGTGCAATTTGGCGACTCGATCGCCGTGACCTACGCTGAGGCCGGCAAGGGAACAGGCTGCGGGGTTGCCCTATACCGGATAGGGCCGAACGGAGCGCTCGACGCACGGATCGCCAAATGGGGCGAGACCGGTTTCGCATCGGAGCACGCGCAACAGGTCGAGGGCAGTAATTTTGATGGAAAATATACCGTCAATGGTAACGCCGCCGCGGGAACGGCGTACGAGGGAACGATGGATATCCGCAAAAACATCGGCGGCTATCGGGTAAACTGGCACACCCGGACAGAGACGGTCGGCTACGGTATCTGGCGTGGCTCGATCGCCGCCATCGGCTATGGCGGAGCTCAGTGTTATTTCGCGATCTATGACATTAGGTCGAAAGGCCTGTTAGAAGGATTTACCGGCGGCGGCACGTCGTTCGCGTTCGGGACGGAGACAGCGAGGAAACCGTAAAAGTAAGTTGCATTGGGGCGGCCGGCTATTTCCAGTGCTTTCGCCAGACGGAACGCGTTTCGTCATCGAGCAGCGAGCGGCGGAACGGGACATTGTGCACGATCTTGGCCTTGATGGCGGCAAAATCACGGTACGGGTTGTCCTTGATCGTGGCGAACCTTAAAACGCCGAACTCAGTGCATTCGTCATCACGGAAATAATATTCGCGCGGCTCGTCTTCGCCCTTTGCCGGAAAAAAATTGTGCGTCACAAAATGCCAACGGCGGCCCGTTTTGTCGAATATCTTCGCACGGTGGTACGACCAGGTATCTTCCATAGAATGGGTTGATTATAACAAATGTATTCGCAGGGCATAGTGGTTGCCCCCAGGTTCCGGCGAACGATCACTCAATGAATCGGTATGCTAAGCATATCCGATCTCGGCCATCGTCCGCGGGGCGGATCTCTGATCTTATTGCAACGCCAAACACAGGTTTTTAATTCTTCTCCGCGGACTTTGTGTCATCGCTCAGCTCACTTTGTGGTTAAATCTTCGCTTAAACACAAAGGGCGCAAAGTGAAGACGCAAAGGTCACAGTGCGTTATTTGACAACGATCACGGATCTGATCGTGTTTGGATGGGAGCATCCAATTTGGGTAGTGACCGCCGCTGAAAGCGAAAACCTCGGCACCACATGCTATTATAGTTCAAATGGAAAGGCAGTGAAGGCATGTTTCGGGTAGTCTTTATTAGGGAGACTATTATGAAGCAAAACGAGAGGGGGAAAGGCCGTCGG
>JAYVUD010000171.1:0-4381 GCA_043788335.1 Chloracidobacterium sp.
GCTCGTAATTCAGGCACATCAAACCGCAAATGATACCACGTCAAAAGTCGATATCCTAATAGCGAAAAGACGCGATGCCGAGAGTGTAATACTCTCCCGCACCGCGTTCAGTCCAATTTATCTGTGACGCTTAATTGCCAAAAAAACCGGAACGCCTGGTCAGGTAATCCTGCATCGTGTAAGCAAAAAGGATCGCCAGCCAGAAAAAGCTAGCTACGGCCGAAAGCTTGATCAGTTTCGGACTCCAATACACGTGCATGAAAAACAGCATAACGCACGTCATCTTAAAGAAAGCGATACCCAGAGCAACCAGCGTATTTGCACCGGGGAAGATACCCTCAAGATCGGTTAGGGCGACGATGTACGTAAGTATCGTCCCAACAAAGAGTATCGCGAATACCACCAAATACTTGGCGATACTCATAAGCTCGTGTTCGTGGTTGTTTTCGTTGTGATTATCCGACATCTCTTTTCTCCCTATTTTAAAACGTGCTCAAAGTGCCTGCCGAGCAAATACAGCAACGGAAACAGGAATATCCAAACAATATCAACAAAGTGCCAATACAAACCCGACATTTCAACGGGCATATAGTACTCGGCGCTATAAGTGTTTTTCCAAGCCTTAAAAAGCAGCCACGCCATCAGGCCGAGACCGACGATCATATGTAGTGCGTGAAGACCGGTCATCACGAAATATATCCAAAAGAACAGTCGAACCTTGTCGCCGAACTTTTTCTCGTCAAACTTGCCATCCGAAAAATAGGTGCTCTTTTCCGTATCGGTCAGGATCTTTGCACTCGGATTTCGTTCCTGATCCTGGACAAAATGTTCGATCAGTTCAAACTCGTGCCATTGAAATTCGCCACGGGGATTAACGTAGGCGTGCTCTTTGGCCGGTTTCGCCTCGGCTGATTCCGCGGCTGGTTTCGTTTCCGCGACGGCCTCGCCGGCGGGAGCCTTGGCGATCCGGTTTAGCCCCGTAACCGGGACGATACCGTGGTTGTATTTGTCGGTATACTCGACCGCCTTGACTCCCAGAAAAACCGTACCAAAAAACATCGTGAGGATGATCAATATCACCTGCATGTTCCGGTTGCCCTTCTGGGCGTAATATACGGTCAATGCCATCGTCAGCGAACTGACAATGAGCACCAGCGTATTAACAAAGCCCATTGTCACGTCCAGGTGGTTACTACCGACAGCGAAAGCCATCGGATATTTCGAGCGGAACACCAGGTACGCGGTAAACAGGCCGCCGAAGAACATGATTTCCTGCACGAGGAACATCCACATCCCGATGGTGACGCTCTCTTCCTGCTGCTTCATGTCCTCAAACTGGTGTTGAAGGCCAGGAGCGTGGGGGTGTTCGTGTGTGTCTGCGTGTGTCGACATTTGTTCTATTCAATAAACCCAGAAACCATCGAGCCAACGACTCTGCGTGACTGTCCGGCCGGGATCAATCGGCTCCTATTCAGATTTATTAAGCCGCCGCCGGAGCCATTAGGTTCCGTTTTGCTTCTTCGATATCGAGGCCGTTCTCCTCGCTGAAATCGTAGGCTTCCCAGGTTACGACCGGCATGACCTCAAAATTCTCGGTCGGCGGGGGCGAACTCGTACGCCACTCAAGTCCCGGCAGGAACCACGGATTATTACCGGCCTTTTTACCGTTGATCAACGACATCGTCAAATAGATCACAGGCATTACCAGGCCGATGCCCAAAACGGTCGCTCCGGCCGTCGAAAAGATATTCAGCACCTGAAATTCTTCCGGATACGATGCATATCGACGCGGCATACCCATATATCCGAGGATGAACTGCGGGAAAAACGTCAGGTTAAACCCGACAAATACCAGCATTGCCGAGATCTTTCCCCAAAACTCCGAGTACATCCGGCCCGTTATCTTAGGCCACCAATAATGGATACCGCCGAGATACGCGATCACCTGTCCGCCGACCATCACGTAGTGAAAGTGCGCGACGATGAAATATGTATCCGTGAGATGGACGGTCAATCCAACCGAACCAAGGAACAGTCCCGTGAGCCCGCCGATCAGGAATAGTCCCATAAACCCGAGTGCATAGAGCATCGGCGTATCAAATGAGATCGAACCTTTGTAGAGCGTGGCCGTCCAGTTGAACATTTTGATCGCCGACGGCACGGCAACCACCATCGTCAGGAACGAGAACACAAGTCCGGCGTAAATCGACTGGCCGCTGACGAACATATGATGTCCCCAGACCAGGAACCCAAAAACCGCGATCGCGATGCTCGAAAATGCGATGAATTCGTAGCCAAATACTTTCTTACGCGAAAAGTTGGAGATCAGCTCCGAGATCACGCCCATTCCCGGTAGGATCATGATGTACACGGCCGGATGCGAGTAGAACCAGAAAAGGTGTTGGAACAGAATGGGATCGCCGCCGATCGCCGGATCGAAAATACCAACGTGTCCGACTCGCTCGAGAGCGAGCAGCAAAACGGTGATCGCGACCACCGGTGTCCCGAGGATCATCACGAGACTCGTCGCGTAATGGGCCCAAACAAACAACGGCAGGCGGAACCAGGTCATGCCCGGAGCCCGCATCGTGTGGATGGTAACGATAAAATTTAACCCGGTCAGGATCGACGAAAATCCGTTAATAAAGATACCGAGCCCGACCGCCATCACGTACGAATTAGAAAAGGTCGTACTGTACGGCGTGTAGAACGTCCAACCGGTATCGACGCCGCCCTGCATTAACGCGTATAGCGTCAAAGCTCCTCCGAGCCAATAAATATATAGACTCAAAAGGTTGATCCGCGGCAGTGCGAGATCCTTGGCTCCGATCATGAGTGGCAGCAGAAAGTTGCCTAGTATGGCCGGAATCGACGGTATCAGGAAGAAGAAGATCATCAGGATACCGTGCTGCGTAAAGACCTTGTTATAGGTCCCGGACTGCATCAGATCGCTCGCCGGCGTCAACAATTCCAAACGGATAAGCCCGGCAAAAATGCCGCCCATCATAAAGAATATCGAAACCGAGATCAAATACATGACGGCGATTCGCTTGTGATCCTTGGTTAACAGCCAAGAACGTAGCGTCGATCCGTTGGTCACATAATTTAACTTTGGCTCCGGAGCAATGCCTGAATTGATCGCTTCTTGCGTTTGCATAATCGTGTATTACCTATTTATTGCTTTTGGCGGCCGGCTTGTTTGCCACTGGTGCCGGTTTATTTGCCATTGATGTGTTCGCGTTCGTCGCCGCAGGTGCCGCCGCGGGTGTCGCTGCCGCATTCGGCGTAAGCGACTTGATATACGCTACGAGCGAATTGAGTTGCTCCTCGGTTACCTGGCCTTTGAACGTCGGCATGATCGGCTGGAATCCTTCGACCACTTGCGATGCCGGATTTAGTATCGAGTTACGGATATACTGTTCGTCAGCCTTAACGGTCTGGCCGCCAACCAGTTTCACGTCCGAATTGAACACGCCTTCAAGTTTGGCTCCTCGCTGCTGTGGACCGCCCGCGTGGCATGATGCACAACCGAGTTTATTTTGGAAAAGATCCTTTCCGGCTTCGACCGGCGTCTGGCCAGCGGTACTACCGGAGAGCCATAGTTCGTAATCGTCTTTGGACATTACATAGATCCAACCGCCCATTCCGGAGTGGTTAAGTCCGCAATATTCCGCACAAAACAGACGGTACTTACCGGGCGTGGTCGCATTGAACCACATATACGTATACCGGCCCGGAACGACGTCAGCTTTGGTGCGAAAGGCGGGGATATAAAAATCGTGGAGAACGTCTTCGGTGGTCATCGTCAGCTTAATGTTAGTACCGACCGGAACATGCAGTTCGTTGATCTCACGCTGTCCCGTCTCGTGCTGCACTTTCCACATCCACTGTTTGCCGACGACATAGACCTCCATGCCTTCGGCCGGTGGAGTATATTGCTGAAAGTAAATGATCGCGCCGCCGAGAAAGATCGTCATCGAGATGACGAACGGGATGATCGACCAGACCGTCTCGAGTACCATCGAACCGTGGATCTCGTCCGGTATCGCAAATCTCTCTCTCTCGCGGTATTTCAACGCGAAAATAAAAATCGCCGTGATTATGCCAACCGTAAAAAATACGCTGATCGCGATCAGATAAAAATACAGGGCGTCGACCTGCCACGCAAATGTCGAGGCCTGATCAGGAAATAATGGTATCCACGTACTATTCTGCATATTCTCTTTCGAGTCTCTCCGAGCGGCTTAGGCGGTGCACGGTATTACCGGTTACGCGACCTTCAACCCGACGAACTACACGATCTTCCTTTTATTGCGCCGCCAAAAAACTATCGCCATCGTACCCATACATATAAGCGTAAAGATGCCGCCAAGCCTCATTA
>JAYVUD010000172.1:0-2206 GCA_043788335.1 Chloracidobacterium sp.
TACTACTAATGATGATGATAAAAATGAGAAAAAAGAACTAAGAAAGAACCAGGAATGAAAACAGAAAACCGATCGTTTACACAAAATTCTTGACACCACTCCCTATCCCTATACGATACCGATTCTGCGGGAGTTGGACAACGTGCTGGTCGTATAAAAACAAATGGCATGTTTCGCCGTCGTTTGCCCCTAAAATCTCCCGGCTCGAATTTATTTTTCCGGTTGTTTTGATTTGTGTCGCCCGTTTCACGGGCTCGGATGTCGCGTGGCGATTCCCGGACCCGGCGCTCACGCACCGGGCTATATTATGCCGCCCGTTTCACGGGCTCGCGTGGCGATCGTGATGTTTCCCGATGATCTGCGGGTCACATTCTGCGTTCGGTTCCAACTGACGTCATTCTTCTCGTATCCAACATGCTCGGTCAGTTCAGCGGCGGTTCCCCGCTTCGGCGATTGCTTCAGTTTTCCGTTCTCTCCGATCCGATCGTCCGGTTTTTTATAGCCCTTCAGCAGATTGTCAAGCAACTAATTGTCTATCGTAATTTTTTCTCCCCCGCGCCAAACATATTCCGTCTGGCTGTTAATGACCATTTACGCAAAATAGTTTATACCCTCACGGCGGTGATAATTTGGACGAATCGCTCGAACAACTCGAGCAGAACGGCGTCGTGATCGTCGGCGGACCGAATGCGGCCGAAAACAGAAAATTTGCATGGATCACGGGCCCCGACGGCAACAAGGTCGAGCTGTGAGAGCCGATGATCTTTGACGAAAAGAACAAGAGTTCCTGAGTGGTTCTCAAACCACCCGGCAATTCATTCAAGCCGACGCGAGTTTGGGACGAAACGTCAATTGGTTCAAAATTGCATTTTCACGCCGCAAGAGGACCTTTCCCGATACTCCGGCCCGGCGGCGCGCCGAAAGCGCTCGTCGCGGTGAACAATCAATAACCGACATTTTTCTCTTCAATTGAACTTTCCGAGGGTATCCATTAGACTGATGCTTACCAAAGTGCAATCCTAATTCTTTTTTACAAGGAACCTTCAATATGTCCAAACCGTTTTCTTTTTCCAAGCGGAAAATCACGCTTTTTCTGTCGTTCAGCCTTCTCTTAATCGGTTCGTTTTCGCTCAGCGCACAAACCGCGGCGACAAAAAATGATCCTCTAAAACTTCTGCAGTATCGGCAGATCGGGCCTTTTCGCGGCGGCCGGGTCGGCGCGGTTGCGGGGGTTCCAAATCAGCCGAATGTTTACTATTTCGGGGCGACCGGCGGCGGAGTTTTTAAAACGACTGACGGCGGCGTGAATTGGGCACCGATCTCAGACGCATTTTTTAAGACCGGATCGGTCGGCGCAATCGAGGTTTCGCAAGCCGATCCGAGCGTGATCTACGTCGGGATGGGTGAGGAAACGATTCGCGGAAACGTCTCGCATGGCGACGGCGTTTATAAAACGACGGATGCCGGAAAGACCTGGAAATTCGTCGGTTTGGGCGATACGCGCCAGATCGGACGGATCCGTATTCATCCCAAAAACCCGGACATTGCATACGTTGCCGCAATCGGGCATCTTTGGGCCGGCAATGACGAACGCGGAGTTTTTCGGACGATGGACGGCGGCAAAACATGGAAAAAGATACTTTTCCGGGATAAAGACACCGGCGCCAACGACATCATCCTCGATCCCTCAAATCCGAATATAATTTATGCAACATTCTGGCAGATCCGGCGCACACCCTGGGGTTTTGATTCCGGCGGCCCGGGAAGCGGCATGTTCAAATCGATCGATGGCGGCGATACCTGGGCGGAGATCTCGCGAAACAAGGGTTTGCCCTCGGGTGTGTTAGGCAAGATCGGGATCACGGTTTCACCTATCGATCCAAACCGTTTGTGGGCGATGGTCGAAGCGAAGCAGGGCGGTCTGTTTCGTTCGGATGACGGCGGTGAAAACTGGCAAAAAGTTTCCGATAACCCGCAATTGACGCAGCGCCCATGGTATTACTATCGCGTTTATGCCGACACCAAGGATCTTGATACGGTTTACGTCCTGAACGTTAATTTCCTGAAATCGACCGATGGCGGCCGCACCTTTTCCGGAGTCAGCGTTCCGCACGGCGACAATCATGATCTCTGGATCGCGCCGGAAAATAATCTCAGAATGATCGAAGGAAATGACGGCGGAGCGACAGTTACGACCGATGGCGGC
>JAYVUD010000173.1:0-6884 GCA_043788335.1 Chloracidobacterium sp.
GAAGTAAGGCGTTCGTCGGCGAAAATGCGATGGATGCTATCGGGGCGGTCCTGCTTACGGAACCGAGGGCCTTACGCGAATTAATGCCGGAATTGCCGCTTGCGATCGAACAGATCGTTACAAGATCGCTGAAGAAGAACCGCGACGAGCGATATCAAACCGCCAAAGAACTGTTAGCTGATCTCAAGGACGCTAAGCAAAGCTTGGACTTTCAAGAGAGAACATTGACTGGCGGAGTTACGTCGACGATATCAAGCGCTGAATTCGCCACACAGAGGTTCAAACAACACAAACTCGCATACGCCATTGCGTTGACGTTCCTCCTCCTTGCGATCACCGGTTCGGGCTATTGGTTATTCGCTAGACGAGCGGCCGGATCCGCACAGATCAATTCGATCGCCGTCTTGCCATTTGAGAACCGAAGCGGAAATGCGGACACGGATTATCTTTCCGACGGCCTGGCTGACTCAACCATCTTCCGTCTTTCGCGACTGCCGAATTTGAAAGTGAGCCCGACCAGTTCGGTAATGCGATATAAGGGTAATGAAGTAGATGTCGCCCGGATAGCCAGGGACCTGAATGTCGATGCCGTCTTGTCTGGCAGACTCGTTCAGCAAGGTGACGGGCTATCCATAAGCGTGCAGTTGATCGACACGCGGTCTGGAATGGTGATCTGGGCGGAGCAGTACGACCGCAAGATGTCCGATCTGCTGACGACACAACGTGAGATAGCCACGGCCATAATGCAGAAGCTGCAAGTTAAGCTCGCCGGAAATGAAACCAGGGTCATTTCAAAACAGCCGACCGATAGTAACGAAGCATACCAACTGTATCTCAAAGGCCGTTTTTACTTCGCCAAGCGAACAAAAGACGACATTCTTCACAGCATTGACCTTTACGAGCAGGCGATCAAGTTTGATCCGAACTTCGCACTTGCATATGCCGGAATGGCGGATTCGTACGTTTTGTTGCCAAGCTATGCCGGATATACGCCAAAGGAAGCTTTCCCGCAGGCAAAGATCGCGGCGACAACCGCTCTGTCGTTTGACGAATCGCTAGCCGAAGCTCATACGGCGCTTTCATACGTACTATTTAACTACGACTGGGATTTTGCGGAATCGGAAGTACAGATCCGCCGAGCTATCGAGCTAAATCCGAACTATGCGACGGCATATCATTGGTATGGTAATGCAAATCTTTTGGCGCTCGGCCGGTTTGACGAGTCGATCGAGGCGTTAAAGAAGGCCCAAAGCATAGACCCATTGTCCCTGATAATCAATGCCGATCTTGCGACCAGCTATTGCTATGCCATGCGTCTTGATGATGCGACCGCTCAGTACGATCAGACGCTCGAACTGGATCGTAATTTCTATTACGCCCACGTTTACCTAGCCCGGGCATATTTGCTCAAGGGCGATCATCAAAAGGCACTCGACGAGCTAAAACTTGCAGATGGATTGAGTATCGACCCACGGATCCCGATGCTTCGGGCACGGATCTTTTCGCAAATGGGTCAGAAAAAGAGTGCTTTGCGCATGCTCGATGAACTAAAGCGAATGGCAAAGGAAAGATACGTCTCAAATTTCGACTTTGCGATCGTGTACGCCGGACTCGGCGATTCGGACAACGCCTTTGCGAGTCTCGAGAGATCTTTCGCTCGACACGACGGAAACCTAGTGTACCTGAAGGCCGACCCGCTGCTCGCCGACCTACGCAGCGACCCACGATTTGCTGATCTGGTAAAACGTATGAATTTTCCGCGTTGAAAACGATCTTTTGAGGCGATGCTGCGTGGAATAGCCGGCATGATGAAAACAATGAAGTTTATTTTACTCTTGATCTGCACGTGTTTGTGGTTGTCAACTGCGGTATCGGCACAATCCGGACAGACAGTGCCGGGTGATCACGTGCGGGTGATGATACAAACCGAACTCGGTGATATCGAGATCGCCGTGTACCCTAAGGCAGCTCCCGCGACGGTCGCGAATTTTCTGCGATACGTCGATGCCGGGCATTATGACGGCGGGCTTTTTCACCGTACGGTCAAACTCAAACCCGACAATCAGCCCAATAACGCCGTCAAGATCGAGGTCGTTCAGGCGGGCGTCAGTGCGGAAAAAGCCAAATCGGATTTTCCCGCCATAAAGCTCGAACGCACGAACGCTACCGGCATTTTGCATAAAGATGGCGTGATCTCGATGGCACGCTCGGGGCCGGACACCGCGACGTCTGACTTTTTTATCTGCATTGGCGACCAACCGGAGCTGGATTTTGGCGGCAAACGAAACCCCGACGGTCAGGGGTTTGCCGCGTTTGGCCGTGTCGTCAAAGGGATGGATATTGTCAAAAAGATCCAGCAGTCAGCCGCAGACGGCCAAACACTCAAACGGCCGATCAAGATCATCAAGGTCAAACGAATCGACTAGGCACGATCCGGGTCAATCCATCATTCCAATTTCGAAAGATCGACGTCCGGAACCCTGGTTGCGGCGCCGTGGGTGAATACGCTCTGGTAGGGCGTGTTGTCGTTGAAAAAGCCGCAATTGCGCAAATAGAATCGTCCCCCGTCAACGCCGCCGCTGTAGTCGAGACGGTATCCTTTCTTAGCCGTGTCGTCGTGTGTAAATGTCGCTTTGGTGATCGGGCTCCATTCACCGTCGGCGGGCCGGAACCATTGGTTTTGGTAGTACGCCTTACGGGTGATGTTCCCGGTTTCAGGACCGAAGTTTTCGAGGAACGAGTAAATGCCGGTCAGGTAACTGTTGGTAGCGGGGCGGCTAAAACTCGCGATCAACTGCCATTGCGGCTGTTCCGGAGCGAAAAACCAGGCGGTATAGTTGGTGTAGTTATTTTTTACCGGCTCGGCCCGCAACAGAAATTTATACGTGTTTCCCGTCTTCCAGTTAAATTTCACAAAGCTTTGCCCGCCCGAGCCTTCGTTGCCAAATTCACCCGTCGATACATTTTTCCCTTTTCGCAGAAGGCGAATTTTTTGGCTTTCCGGAATATTCTTGGGGTCGTCTGTGTTAAACGGGCTCCAAACAGAAAACAGGACGCGGCGTTCGGTTGGCGAATTTACCTGCATCCCAAAGTAGCCCCCGTCAAAACCGTCGGCCATAAAGTACGAGTTAAGAACGTCGTTTCCCGTCGGGACCATTACCTCGTTGTAAAACCATTCGACCTTGTCGGCATCGTCCGGTATTTCATAATTCATATGTACCGACGGCCCGCGACGGCCCCAGAGGAAATATTGGCCATCGTTGTTTCTTACAAATGCCGCTTTTTGATCGACTGCCGATCCCGAGATCAGCAGGTCGCTGACGGTGGCAAATTCCGGCCCCGTTTTGGTCAAACCCTTAATATCGACCCTGACATATCCTGGTTTCGGAACGGTCCATTCGCCGATCCGGTATTCACGCTCCGGGCCATTCAGGCCGATCGTTTTCGATACGCCGTTGACGGTGCATTGGATACTGCTCTCCCCTTCGGAAACGGCGAATTTGCCCGACAATGCAAGCGTTCCCGGTTTGGCAAGGTAAAAATACGTACTGAACACCGTATCGCTCTCGGTCCAGTCCGTCCATCCGTCGTCTGTGACCTCCTCGCTTCCGGCTTTCGAGTGGGTCGCAACCCACGAATTGCCGCCGAGCGGTACGGACACTTTGGCACCCGCCGACTGAGCGTGAACGACGGCAAGGGTGCAAAGGACAAACAGCATCGAAGCTAATGATCTTTTCATATTTTTGATTTTCCGAAGGCTGTCAGAACATAACAAATGCCTGCGAGACAGTCAATCAAGCTCGTCCGGCCAGGTTCGAAAAACGCTTTTCCGTAATGACTTGCCTGATTTTTGCCGGCCCGCCGCGATTTAATATATGAAACCCGAAATTATTGGTTTAGAATTCGGCGAAATTGAGTTAACTTGTTAGACGGTATTAATCTAACATTTCGTGCTTTCTTGCGTTCCGGATAGGACACTTGGCGAGTTTTCAGTTTGAACCGTTCGGTCGAAGTACGCGTTTCGACCCGGTCTGTTGACGGAGATAAACTTAAAAGCAGGAATGAGGATGTATTTTGCGCGATCGATCTTACTCGTACTCCTGGTTATTGGAGCGGGACATATTGTCCGAGGTCAAAACAACGTCGAGATCTTCGACAATTATGCCGAGGCAGCGAGCAGGACAAGTAACGTCCCCTGTATGTCAATCGTCGTCGCCCGGGATGGACGGGTGCTCTTGCCCACGGGCGACGGTGTCAGGGAACTATGAAAGGATGCACCGATTGATACCCGGACGCAATTTGGGTGGATGTCGACGACCACGGAGATGACCGCGGTCAAGGCAATCAGGAAGCAACCAGGCTCAAGGCAGAACCCAATTGGGACCCGCTGCGAGCGGAGTCGAGCTTTAAGGAACTGCTGCGAAACGTCGGCTTGCCGGAATAGCTCCGACTATCACAAAGTCAGATGATAATAGGCACACATGCGTGCTAACGGGAGACAGTGCAAACCTACGCTTGGAATGGAGAACAGAATGAGCTTTTGAGGCATACGCGGGGCATTTCGTTTGAGGACGTCGTGTTTCACATTGAGGCTGGGGACGCGGTTGATATTTTTGCGCATCCAAATCAATCGAAATATCCGGGGCAGCAGATAATCGTGGTTTGCGTCGAAGATTACGTCTATCTCGTGCCGTTTGTGGAGAACGACAGAGAGATGTTTCTAAAGTCGATCATTCCTAGCAGCAAAGCCACCAAAAGATATCTTGGAGAGGAAAATGAATAAGCTGGACAGGGAAGAGAAAGAAATTTTGGCCGCATTTGATAGCGGTTCGACAGCGTCGGTCGCCGGTGTTACGGGAGAGCTTGCCAGGCATCGCAAGGTTGCTGAAAGCACATTCAAAAAAGACGCACGCATCAATATCCGCATTGCATCGCGCGACCTGCGTGCGTTGCAAAAACGTGCGTTGGCCGAAGGCATCCCGTATCAGACCCTAATTGCCAGCATTTTGCATAAGTACGCGGAAGGACGTACGACCTAATTCACGACAAAGGCTATGAAACGATGCTCCGAATGCAGACGTGATTATTTCGACGATACGCTATTGTATTGTCTCGATGACGGAAATGCTCTGCTCGAAGGCCCGGCGAGCAAGTCAGACCGGGAGGCGTCAGCGGGCGGCCAGTTCGATGAGCCGCAGACTGCGATATTGCCAGCGTTTGGAGTCCCGCCTTCAGGCGGCCCCGGGTCAGAACCGCCTGCGTTAGCGGGCGGCCAGTCTGCGAACGAAAACCCAACTAGGCCATTTACGCAAACCACCGAGCAAACCGCGATTTTGCAAACCGGAGCGGAGGCGGAACCTCCGGGATATTTGGGGGGCACGACGGAAAAGCGCAGCTTTTCCGCTCGGCGAGCAAAGCCACTGGCGGCGTTGGTCGCGGCTATCGTAATTCTTGTCGGCGGGTTCTTTGGCTACAAATATCTATCGCCAGCCAAACAGATCGAGTCGATCGCCGTGATGCCGTTTTTGAATGAAAGCGGGAACGTCGACGTCGAATACCTATCAGACGGAATGACCGATACTCTGATCAGCAGTTTGTCGCAGTTGCCTAACCTGAATGTGAAGGGGCGTTCGTCGGTGTTTCGTTACAAGGGCAAGGATGTGGACACCAAGACGCTCGGTAAGGCGTTGGGTGTTCAGGCGGTGTTGTATGGGCGGGTTATCCAGCGTGGCGATCAGCTTACGGCAAGTCTCGAGCTGCTTGACGCGGGGACTGAGAATGTGATCTGGAGCGGCAAATATGACCGCAAACTGGCTGATGTCGTAGCCTTGCAAAGCGAGATCGCTCGTGATGTATCAAACAAACTCAAAACAAGACTCTCGGGGGCCGACGCGGCCAAAGTTGAAAAGGGGTACACCGCCGATCCCGAGGCTTACAAACTGTACCTGCAGGGCCGATTCTTTTGGAACAAGCGCACTGCGGAGGACCTTAAAAAAAGCATCGGGTATTTCGAACAGGCGATCGCCCGCGACCCTGGTTACGCATTGGCTTATTCCGGTCTCGGGGCCGTGTACCAGGTCATTCCCGGTTACACATTGGACCCGCCTCCCGAAGTTGTCTATCCGAAAGCTCGAACGGTTTCGGTAAAGGCGTTGGAGATAGATCCGACACTTGCAGAACCGCACGCAACGCTTGCCGTCGTGTTGCACGAATTCGAATGGAAACATCCTGAAGCCGAACGTGAGTTTAAGCGAGCTATCGAACTCGATCCCAATTATCCCTCCGCTCATCAGTGGTACGGCAATTTCCTGTTGGATATGGGACGGTTTCAGGAGGCGATCGCAGAATTGGAACGGGCGATCGAACTGGATCCGCTTTCTCCCGTCATGAATTCAAACCTTGGCAGAGCCTACAGGGCCGAACACCGTTACGATGACGCTATCGCCCAGTACAAGAAAACGCTTGAGATCGCCCCAAATTTCGGGATCGCTCTTTTCCACCTGCCCCGGGTTTACGTTTTGAAGGGGATGTATGAAGAGGCGATCGAACAATTTCGCCGAAACATGCTAGCGGCTGGTTTGCAGCAGGCTCAACTGGACAAGGGAACTGCCGACCTCGCAGCGCTCAAAGATGCGTACCGCACTTCGGGTGCAAAGGGCTTTTGGCAAAAGAGGCTTGAACAGGAGATTGAAGAGGCTAAGGCGGACGGTCGCGAACCCAACCCATACGAACTTGCCATTTACCATCTCGGTGCAGGCAACAAAGAGCAGGCACTCGATTCCCTGGAGAAGGCACTTGCCCTCGGTCCGGCGAGAACCTCCATTTTATGGCTTAAAGCAGAGCCTGACTGGGACCCGCTGCGAGCGGAGCCGCGCTTTAAGGAG
>JAYVUD010000174.1:0-10649 GCA_043788335.1 Chloracidobacterium sp.
CGACAACGAAGGCTACATGAACACCGGCAGCCAGCAGTCCTACTCGACACCGATGGGGCATATGACCTCGACGAGCCCGGTCGGTACCGAATCGTTGGGTAAGGTATTTCATCACAAGGATACTGCCCAGATCTTTGCCGCTACCAATATCCCATACGTGTTCACCGCTATCGAGGGGTTTCCCGAGGATCTGATGAAGAAAGCCGCGAAAGCTCAGTGGTACGCCCGAAACGAGGGTTTCGTTTACGGCAAGATCCTGAGTTCGTGTCCGCTCAACTGGGTCACGCCGGACGATACGGTTTCCGACGTGCTGCAGATCGCGGTCGACTGTGGATTTTTCCCGCTTTACGAAGTCGAACGCGGAAAAACGGTGATCACATACGATCCGGAGACTGTTGGCCGTAAACGCCCACTCTCCGACTGGCTGAACAAGATGGGTAAGACCAAACATTTATCTGGACCAGCGTCTGAGAAGATCGTCGAGGTTTTCTCCGCAGAAGTTGAGAGACGTTGGAATAAACTGAAGGCGAAACATGACAATCCAGCATTATGACCGTCACGCTGACCTCAGCGGACACTTTAAGATATTGAAAAAAGAGCGGTTGACCCCGTCGACCAATCGGTTTGTGATCAGTGCACCCTGGGTGGCCCGATCCGCTAAGCCCGGACAGTTTCTGATAGTGCGGGTGATCGAGGACGGTGAACGCATCCCGCTGACGATCGCGGATTTTGACCGGGAAGCCGGCACGATAACCGTGGTCGTACAGGAGGTCGGGCGCACGTCCCGCATCTTTGGCGAACTCGATGAAAACCAGGATGTAATGGACCTCGTCGGCCCGCTGGGCGAGCCTTTCAAACCACGCGGCACTCGCTTTATCGGCGTCGGCGGCGGTTTCGGAGCGGCAGCACTGTATCCGATCGTGTGCATGTTGAAAGACGAGGGCGTACCTGCCGAAGTCGTTGTTGGGGCCCGGAACCGTGATCTTTTGATCCTCGAACCGGAACTGTCTGCGGCCGCGAGTCATATGATGCCTTGCACTGACGATGGTTCCTACGGATTTAAGGGCCTCGTGACCGATCGCCTGCGGCTGCGACTCGACGAACTTGTCGAACGCGGCGAACTTGACGGTGTCGAGGTCGTTGTCGTCGGACCGATGCCGATGATGCGGGCCGTCGCCGCTTTGACCGCCGAATATAATATCCCTACGCAGGTCTCACTCGATCCGATCATGATCGACGGCACCGGAATGTGCGGCGGTTGCCGCGTAACGGTTGCCGGCGAGATCAAATTTGCCTGTGTCGACGGGCCGCTCTTTGACGCGGCGAACATCGATTTTGACGAGTGCGTACGCCGGGGAAAAACATACAAGACTGAGGAGGCTGTTACAAATGCCGCTTAGACCAGTTCATAAAACCACGATGCCCGAACAGTCGGCCACCTTACGTGCGCATAATTTTGCCGAGGTTAACGAGGGTTATACCGACGAGCGTGCGGCGTTTGAGGCACTGCGTTGTCTACAATGTCAGGAAGCCCACTGCGAGGACGGATGTCCCGTGCGTGTTCCTATCCGATCATTTATCAAGGCCGTCGCGGACGGGAAAATGCAGGAAGCGTTTGATCTCGTTTCTGCCGCGCATCCGCTGCCGGCGATCTGCGGACGGGTATGCCCGCAGGAGAGCCAATGTGAAAATCTATGCCACATGGCGACGAAATTTGACCCGGTTGGTATCGGCCACCTTGAGCGTTATGTCGCTGATTGGGCTCGAGATCACCGCGGGGCGGGCGGGAGCCAAGCTGTTCCCGAACGGACCGGGCCGCGCGTTGCGATCGTCGGTGCCGGGCCGTCGGGCCTGGTTGCCGCCGGTGCTCTGGCGAGGCTCAATTACCAAGTGACGATCTTTGAGGGGCTGCACGAACCCGGTGGCGTTCTGCGCTACGGCATTCCGGAGTTTCGGCTACCCAAAGCGATCCTCGACGACGAGATCAACCAGCTTAAAGCCCAAGGTGTCGAGATCGTCTGCAACGTTATCATCGGTAAGACGATCACCATCGACCAGTTGATGGGCGAAATGGAGTTTGAGGCCGTATTTATCGGAACCGGAGCAGGACTGCCACGATTTTTGGGGATCCCCGGCGAAAATCTGATCGGCGTCTACTCGGCAAATGAGTATCTGACGCGGATCAACCTGATGAAGGCATATCAGTTTCCCAATGCCCACACACCGCTCAAAGTGGGTGGCCGTGTGGCGGTCATCGGGGCCGGCAACACGGCGATGGATGCCGCCCGAAGCGCAATGCGGATGGGAGCCAAAGAAGTTTGGGTCGTTTACCGGCGTTCGGAAAAGGAAATGACGGCCCGTGTCGAGGAGTATCATCACGCCCAGGCCGAGGGCATTGTGTTCAAGTGGCTTAATAATCCGATCCGCGTGGTCGGTGACGACGACGGTTGGGTGACCGGCCTCGAGTGTCAGCCGATGATACTCGGCGAACCGGACGAATCCGGCCGGGCGAAACCCGTCCCGAGCGACGAGCCGCCCGTTATACTTCCGATCGATACATTAGTGATCTCGATCGGTACCCAGCCCAACAAGCTTTTGACGAAAGAAGGCGGGCTCAAGACCGCAACGTGGGGTGGGTTGATAGTTGACGAGACTACCGGTGAAACATCCAGACCCGGCGTTTTCGCCGGCGGTGACGCCGTTACCGGGGCCGCAACCGTCATCCTCGCCGCTGGTGCCGGCCTCCGTGCCGCCGCCGGTATCCACGGAAAACTGGGAGCGCGTAAATCGAACGGCAATTGATCATAGAAAATAGCAACGTGTCAGTACCGGGAGCTTGAGATCAAGCTCCCGGTCATTGCCGAAGCCCGCGTGTCAACAAGGGCGTTACATCCAACACAGTCATAAAGATCACATTCGACGCCCGACCCTGTCCGTCTCCCCAAAAAACAAACCGCGATGCCCGCCCAAAAAAGCCAAGCACCGCGAAATCATCCCGTCAAAACCGCCACCCGCTGGGATCAAAAACACCCACCCGCCTCCAAAACGAAATATCGAAGGCCTGGCACCGCCCGCATCTCGTCAGGCCTGACCCCTTATGCTCCTTTCTTTTGCTCCTTTGTCATTCTATTTCCAAACTAATTCTCAATGGCAACACATTTATGCCGATTTTCATTTTTTTTCGATTTGTAATAATAGATGTTCCTGATAAGCCAACCCCTGCCACCCGGTTCTACGACCTCAATCGTCACCCCGGCTCTCGGGTTAATATACTGATAGACATTTTGCATATCACCGGATTGATCCTTGACGAATAGCCTTTCGTCAAAGAGAAGTTGCGAAAGCTGTATATCAGACTTGAAAGATACCGAAAGATAAAAGACTGTAAATTCGGGGACGTTATACGAATTTCGACCTTCACCTGAACATGATCTCCCGGTATACGTGACTTCGATGTTTAGGTCCCGAGTTTGATACCTGTACACCTTGTTATCCGGATTCTTATCGAGCGGCGCACCATAACGCTTTTCAAATTGATTCCTACTAGTTTTCAGAGGCGTGACACCTGGAATCCCAAGCCGGACGGATTGTCCATTTATCGAAATCACAAGCAATAAGAAAATGATAATTATCCTCATCGTTTAACCTCCGGCACTACTTGTAAGGTAGGAATTAGGGTCAGGCGTGCGTTTCTGCGATTCTTTCAAGGTATTTTCTCCCCGGCTTTCCAAAAGCCCTGCCGCAGAGCGACAATTTGAATGTAGCCGTGGCGTTGCAACCCACGGTACGCCTCTGCCGAGATCAAGCGTCGCAACCGCCTCGACCTCGCTGCCGTCGGACAAACACAACAATCGAAAGAACTGTCAAGACTATAATCACGCACCCATATCCGATCATTAATCCTGAATGCCAACAGTGTCCAGATTGATTCCATAACTGCGGTAAAGTCACAATGCCTTGCTCGTTGTCATCGCTGATACAAGGTCTGGACCAAACGACGGCGGTCAAATTGAAAAAAGCCTGCCCGGTCAACAGCAAGGTGAAGAAGAAAGCGACACATTTACTTCGTGAATTCATTCGACGATAGCTGGCAACAAGCAACGCCGAGAAAAGCCAAACAAGAGGTAACAAAAATAATGATTTTTCGAGAAATAATGTCATGTAAGCCTCACTCGTATTTCAAAACTACGTTTCTGCGATTCTTTCACGGTATTTTCTCTCCGGCTTTCCAAATGTAAGATCAACGGTCGCTCTACGCTACTAAAGTTTAGACTTTCTCAGCCTCAATGAAATCTCGAAGGCAAGATTCATCAGTTCCTTAATCGAATTCGATCCAATTCTATCAAAATCAATAAACGTATCGTTCTCTTGTAGAGCCAGATTAACCTCGTGTTGCCCAAGCATCGCAAATATCGAAACGTGGACGAACGAGTCCACGGTCAAGGCCCTGAAGGGTCCCTTCTGGCCTGAAATTCCTTCAGATTGCTAGCGTTTAATGAGATCCACTAACGATTCAAAATCTTGATTAGATAGTTGCGAACTCTCAATCTCATAGGACTTTTGCCGCAATTTCGAATTGTTTGTTACCGGGTAATTTGAAAATTCCACAATTCGATTTGAATAGACACGAAGCAACAACGTCTTTCCGGGTGGAAAATCGACCTGGCTTCGCTCTACGGTGATTTCCAAAAGCACATTTTGTGATTCGGATCCGACGTTGTAGTCCTTGCGTTCAGCAGCATCTTTTAATGAACACGAAAAAGTGCCAAACACAAATAGCAGCATTACTATACGAAGGCTTAACCCTTGATTCATTTTAGTCCCCTTTTCGATCCAACCGTTCAATAATGATTGTCGATCTTTGGCAATAGTGACCCGCTTGATTTCGGAAAATTGGTAACACCAAAACAGTATCTTGCTATACCAACGTTATAGTACTCTTGGGTCATTGTTTTCGAATTTATTGAACTCCACGTAGGGGTACTGTGAGTAGTTCCCATAAGAGGAATTAGGGTCAGGCGTGCGTTTCTGCGATTCTTTCAAGGTATTTTCTCTCCGGCTTTCCAAAAGCCCTGCCGCGGAGCGGCATTTTGAATGTTGCCGTGGCGTTGTAACCCACGGTAAGCTTCTGCCGCTACGCGGCACAACCCAATTACCTAGTTTTGACGGCGTCGGATGCTAGCGAAGGAGGTCCTTGGATCGAAAGGAGATCGATTCGGGAGGATCGGAGCCGTCGAGATCAATATTTCAAATCGTACGCGCCGGTTTGTCGAACACGTGGCTGCTTGAGCTATCAAATGTTCGACTACGTTCAGAATACACCCTTTTCTAAATTTTGCGAGCGTTAAATGCGGTCGATGGGCGTTTTGCCGGAGCGATCTCTTAGGCAATTCCGCGCGGCCGGTTCGCTAACGCCCTTGCTAACCCCCGGGGCTCGGGGCACAACGTGCAAAAGCCCGCGCGTCAGCAAGGGCGTAACACTCAACATGATCGGCAGTAACCCGGGAACGTCGGCGCCCTCGCCGGCACCGTTGCGACGGCAACGGGATCGCCGGGCATATTTACCACGGCCGCCACATGGCAGGAACGGGCGATGCAGGCGGGGTCGGGCGGCGTTCCAGTCATGTTGCCGCGTAATCAACGCGCCGGCCAACGCCGCCGCCGTTGCATCCTCACAACGCCCGCCTGCTCTTGACACTAATGATAGAATTTAATTAGAAGCTAGATCTTTGAAAGTCGACCAACAAACAGTCATCCTGATGCCGGATCACGCGGTCAAAACGCCTCGATCATCGAAAAATTTGTCCCGAGCGAACGGCCCCAAATAAAAAAATTCGCGGGACAGCGGGACAAAACGGGTTAAAGCCAATCGTTTCAATAGTTTCCCTGTCCCGCGGCTTGTCCCGCGAGGATCTCGCCGATCGCGGTCACGGGGGTGTAAATGATTGTGCAGCAGGCGTTTACGGATCTGCAGTGCTTGTCCCGGGCTTGTCCTGCGGCACGCCGGTCGCGGTGCTTTTGTTAGGATTTCATAAATATTAATAACCGATCGTAAATGTTATTAAGGATTATGAACGGACAATAGCCGCGGACAACTCGTCCGCGGCCCTACCCTTGACGGTACGTCAGGCCAATCCCACAAATTTTAACCTCGACGATTGACAAAAACGAGCTCGTTCGCATCTCGCGGGCGGGGCAACCGCGAAATTCCCCGAGGTTTGCGAAATATTTCATAGCACGTCCGTGACCCACACTTGGGCCGGAGCAATAGTGCGGCGTAATCCCTTTGTTTATGGGCATTCTGCAGGTGGTTCGGCTGTGGCATATTACTTGCACAACAGATAGCGTGATTACCGTGCAGTCAACATTTATAAAGATCCGGCCGGAAGTCGCCATTTATTTTTTACAGCTCGATCGAGACTTAATTCGTGTTCGTCGGGCATGTTTTATAGCAAATCGTTATCTTATCGATACCGCCCGCAACCATTCGGACGGTTTATCAATGCCTATTGCCTGCAATGGTGCAAATTATGGGATATAATCTAGTTTCAAGCCGTAATGGCTTTGACGTGTCTTCGGAAGTTGAGGGAGATAACTTGGGATTTACGGCGCAACCCAAAACACTATTCGCGTTTGGGATCAATCATAGGACCGCTCCGGTCGAGATCAGGGAAAAGTTGCACCTTCGGGACGATGAAATTGCATCGTTCCTCGGTGAACTCAAAGGGTCTCTGTCCGAGTGTCTCGTTTTGTCAACCTGTAATCGGACCGAAATTTACGGTGTTACCGGTTCCCGCCATATAGATCTCAATTATTTTAAGAACCTGCTTGTCAATTTTAAGGACGCTCACGACTTGGTTCGAGATGAGCACTTTTTTGCGATGATCTCGTGTGCTGCCAGCCAGCAGCTTTTCAATGTCGCGACGAGTATCGACAGCCGGGTGATCGGCGATTCCCAGATCCTGAGGCAGTTGCGATCAGCCTACGAGATAGCCCGCGAAAACGGTTATACGGGCAAGATACTCAATCAGTTGATACAGCGAGCCTTCAAGCTGGGTAAGACGACCTATACCGAAACGTCCATCCACAGCGGAGCCGTTTCGGTCAGTCTGGCGGCGGTCGAGCTTGGCGTTGAGACCTTTGGATCAATGCGTGACCGGACTGCGATGGTGATCGGGGCGGGCGAGATGGCCAAGTTTACCTCTGAGGCACTCGCCAACAAACGCATCGGCAAAATTCTGGTGACCAACCGAACCCGGGCCAATGCCGAAGCAATGATCGCGTCGCTGCACACGGAAAAGCCGGTCGAGTGCGAAGTGGTTGATTTTGACAAGTTTAAGGAACGTCTGTCCGAGGTAGATGTGGTCATCAGCTCGACAGGATCAGAAGAACCGATCCTCTACGCAGACGATCTCAAGGCTATTGAACGAAAGTTGCTGGTCATCGACATCGCGGTGCCAAGAGACGTTGATACGGCCGTTGGCGAACTGCCGAACGTCGTTTTGAAAAATGTCGACGATCTGCGTTCGATCATCGATAGCCATCACGAAAAGCGGATCAGCGATCTGCCGAAAGTAAAGCGGATGGTCATAACGGAAATGGTCGAGTTTCTGATGTGGTATTACTCGCTGCCGATCATGCCCGAATATCGGCGGACAGGCCAAAAGCCGTCGCCGGAACAGTCGCGTGAGATCGTACGAGTTAAGCAGTTTCTGGTCGACAATCTGTCTGAGATCCATCGTGTCGCCTCGAGATCCGGTGGCGATTTTTACGCGGATCTGGAAAGCCATTTCGAATTGATCGAGAGACTCAAGGAATTGAAATCCGTAGCCTTTGCAAAAGCAGCATGATACGCAGACTCATCATCGGTTCCCGGGGCAGCGACCTCGCCCTCTGGCAGGCTAACTTTGTAAAGTCGAGCCTCGAAACGGCATTTCCCGAGCGCGAATTTGAGATCAGGATCATCCACACGACCGGCGATCAGGTGCTCGATATCGCGTTGTCAAAGATCGGCGATAAGGGATTGTTTACACGCCAGATCGAGACCGAACTGCTAAACGGTTCGATAGACCTGGCCGTTCACAGTCTGAAGGACCTGCAAACCGAGCAACCCGCGGGACTTACGATCGGAGCCGTCTGCAAACGCGAGGTTCCGAACGACATTTTTATCTCGAAAGCAGGCGGCTCGATCGGCGATCTGCCGATCGGGGCAAAGGTCGCGACCGGTAGTCTTCGTCGTAAGAGCCAGTTGCTACATTACCGCCCGGACCTCGAGATCGTGGAGATCCGCGGCAATGTGCCGACGCGTTTGCGTAAGTTTGACGAGTCGGATCTGGACGGCATGATCCTCGCGTACGCGGGCGTTCACCGTCTGGGTTTTGGCGACCGAATTAACGGGCTCATACCGTTCGAGATTATGCTGCCGGCCGTCGGCCAGGGTGCGGTCGCCATTGAGGTTCGTGATTCCGACGAGGACGTTATGGCGGTGGTCGCAAAGCTCGATGATCCGGCGACGCATACCTGCATTGCGGCCGAGCGTGCATTTCTGCGACGGCTCGAGGGCGGTTGCCAAGTGCCGATCGGGGCACACGCCGTCGTGACGGGCGAAAAGGTATCGTTAGAAGGATTGGTCGGCAGCCTCGACGGCAGCGTGGTCTACCGCGAGAGCGTAAGTGGCCCGGCGGCGGAGGCGGCGGAGATCGGCATCCGTTTGGCTGACAAATTGATCGAAAGAGGCGCGGCAAAGCTGCTCGATGCAACGCGTGCCGAGGTCGAGGCCTCGGCCGGGGCGGCGGTAAAATGACGCCGCCGGTAGTTTTGGTTTTGCGCGGCAGCGACCGGTTCAGCGAAATGCTGTGGGAAAGCGGTTGCCAGGTCATAAACCTCGCGGTAACCAAAACCGAGCCGCTCGACGATCTAACGGATCTCAATAAGAGCATTGCTCAGATCGGCGTCTACGATGGTGTGTTTTTGACAAGCCCGGTCGCGGCCGAGGTCTTTGTTCGGGAACTAAAAGCTCGGGGCGGCAAATTCGCCGGCAAGATCTACGTTCTCGGCGAGCGGGCGAAATTGGTTTTTGAAAATGCGGGGATGAGCGTCGAGTACCGAAACGACGCGAACACCGCGGGCGAACTGGTGGCGGCTTTTGGCGAAGCGGAGTTTGCGGGAAAGCGGCTGCTCTACATCCGCGGTGACCGGAGTATGCAGACGATACCGGATGTACTTGGGAGCAATGCCCAGATTGACGAGGTGGTCGTTTACAGCACGACGGACGACCCGCCGGACGCGGAAACGGCGGCGGAAATTCGAATGCGGCTGCGAAACGGCGAGATCACGTGGGTCTGTTTTTTCGCACCGTCATCGGTCGACAGTTTTCGGAAAATTTTTGAATTAGAGGATCTAAACGGCATCAAGACGGCGGCGATCGGGAATACGACCGGTCGCAGGATCAGGGAGACAGGCATGCATCTCGATCTTGTATCGGAGCGGGCAAACGCCGAGGATTTCGCCAACGGATTGGTCAGGTTTATAAAAAGCATTGAATAACGAATCATTATTTATCAAGGCGTGCAAACGGCAGGCTACCTCGCGGACACCGATCTGGATCATGCGTCAGGCTGGACGCTATTTGCCCGAATACCGGGCCATTCGCGAAAAGACGGACTTTCTGACACTTTGCAAAACGCCGGAACTCGCCAGCGAGGTCACTGTCCAACCGGTCGATATCATCGGCGTCGACGCGGCGATATTATTCTCGGACATTCTCGTCATCCCCGAAGCGATGGGTATGGATCTCGAGATCGTCGAGTCGCGAGGGCCGACCTTCGGCGATCCGATCCGGTCGCTTGAGGACGTGCGGCGTTTGAACACCGACGGCGTTACCGAACGACTACAGTACGTGATGGACGCGATCACGATGACCAAGGAAAAACTGGCGGGCCGCGTGCCGCTGATCGGTTTTTCGGGTGCTCCGTGGACGCTGATGACCTATATGGTCGAGGGCAAGGGCTCGAAAAATTTTGATGTGGTCAAACGGTTCATCTACAACGAACCTGCTGCCGCTCACGAACTGCTGCAAAAGCTGTCGGACGCCGTGGTTGACTATCTCAACGCCAAAATTCGTGCGGGCTGCGATGCGGTGCAGATATTCGACACGTGGGCGGGAATCTTGTCGCCGTCGGATCTCGAGGAGTTTTCGCTGCGATATATCAAGAATATTTGCGAACGGCTCGAGACAAACGGAGCACCCGTTATCGTTTTCGCCAAGGGCGTAAGCGCGTTTGACCAGTTGGCGGCGATGAAATGCGATGTCGTCGGGCTCGACTGGACACAGGATATCGGACAAGTGCGGGCCGCGATCGGCGATCGCAAGGCTCTGCAGGGAAATATGGATCCGTGTGTGCTATTTGCATCAAAGGATATGATACGGCAGGAAACGGAACGCGTTCTCGAGCGATTCGGCAACGGTTCGGGGCATATTTTCAACCTCGGCCACGGCATCTTGCCGACCGTGCCGCCGGAGAACGCAAAGTATTTGGTTGACTGTGTCAAAGAACTCAGTATCAAATATCATGAGTAAAGGCAGTACGAACATAATGAATACAACGGCGATAGATCTTGACGTACTAAAACTATTTAACCAACAGGGT
>JAYVUD010000175.1:0-11919 GCA_043788335.1 Chloracidobacterium sp.
AACCGGTGCAGGGCAAAGCCAAACAGCACCGCAAATAGCAGGACCTGCAGGATCTCACCTTTTGCAAACGCGTCAACGACACTCGTCGGTATGACGTTCAGGAGAAAGTCGGTCGTGCTCTGGAGCTTGCCGGGTTCGACGTAGGCGGCGACCGCCTTGGTGTCGAGCGTCGAGACGTCGATATTCATCCCTCTGCCCGGGCCGACGACGTTGATGATGACGAGCCCGACGACAAGGGCGAACGTGCTAACGACCTCAAAATACAACAGAGCAAACCCGCCCGTCTTGCCGACCTTTTTCATATCCTCCATGCCGGCGATGCCGAGCACGACGGTGCAAAAGATGATCGGGGCGATCATCATCTTGATCAGTTTGATAAACCCGTCGCCGAGGGGCTTCATCTGGGTACCGATCTGCGGATACAAAAAACCAAGCAGCACGCCGACCGCGATCGCGGCGAGGACCTGGACGTAGAGTGACCTGATGAACTTCATATATAGAACCAAATGCGGTGCGGACATTATCCGATGAAATCGCACCGCGTACAATCCGGCCGAGCGTCAAATGCTCAAAAAGCAAACAGGCCGCCATTTCTGACGACCTGCTGCCCGGACAATACGTTCGGCGGCTTCAGTTTCCGAAACGTATATAAAAACTAATAATATGTCCTTTGTGGCCGGTATAACGCGAGTCGAGCAGTAAGAACCGACGACCATCTGTCTCGGGAGCCAGTTGATCGTTGGGGTAAGGGCTCAGCCCGTTCGTCTGCCAGTCGTCGAGCGTAAACGGTTCGAAGTAATATCGAATACCCAAGGCTACCTTTTCGTGTATTTGATAATTACTATCAATGCTAAATTCCTGATACCTATACTTGGCCTCGGGGAATGGATAAGCGGTAGCATTGGTGAAGGCCGTTGGGACCACATCAGTCAGATTCCGCGTCGTGATCAGATCACGGCCGTCGTTAATGGCATAATTCATATCCAAAAACCACTTGGAATTGGCCAAATACGTCGTTACTCCAATACCAAAATTGTCGTTTACATTTCGGTCGTCCCGATTCCATCTGTTCCGAAGGTCGAAAGCAGGTGTACCGGTCTTGGCGATCGATTGCAGCGATGTTCGATAGTGTTCGCGTGAGTAGTTTGCGTAAACGGTCGTGTTTTCTTTGAGGTTATACAGGAGATCTACGCCGCCGCGACTCTCGACGTACCGTGTGGCACCGAAAAAATTCTGGTCATAGTCGTCTGACAGATACGCATAGTCAGCTGATATACCAAGCGCGGGTGTAACCGCCCATTGAACCTTGAATCGAGCATCGTGCCGGAGCCGTTTCGACTGATCGAACATTCGCAGCAAGTTAAATTCGAGCAATCCCGGATCATAGGTGACCGGCGTCCGCTCCTGAAAGTGATAATCCAGATCGACCTTAAACTGATTGGTCGGCCGATACGAAACGAACGTACCGAGTTTGTGCTCGTTGGTTTTGCTGGCTTGCCGATTGGTGCGGTTCCAGCCTTCCCATTCGTATTCACCGCGCCATTTGAGCTGTTTCGTGATATCCCAGATCACCTCAGCCGAGGCCCGTTGGCGGAGATACGAAAGCGGCTCGTTGGCGATAAGTTTGGTTCCGTAGGTGCCGGCGATCGAGGTCCGCCAATACGATTCGAGATAGGCGGCATATCCCGGAAAGATTATCTCTGCGGTCTTGTTTTTGTATTCATAGGCACGGTAGTGAAACGTGAAAGTGACGGTTCGCAATGGCCGACTCGTCAACAGTTGATCTACGGTCAGATTGTCGACCTCGCCCTCGAGGCTCGCTTTCGGCAACGCAGTTATATCGGTCGGGCTCTTGCCGCCGAGATTTGCCGCCGTGATGGCTGTATTGAGTGTAAACGGCAGAAAGGCTTCGTTTTGCGTCCAACGGCTCCAGCCGACCGCTCCGGCCCATCGTGAATACATCGGAAGGTCCGCAAAGCCCGAGATCAAAAATCCCGATGCATTATTGTCGGGCATTGCACTATGGATACCGCGAGCAAATGCTGCACGGTTAAAGTTTCCGCCGGTATTCGCTTGCTGGTCTGTTATGCGAAACGGGTTGTCGTAGATGTACGCATTGATGGGGTTACGAAACATTGAAAATGTGTAGTCAAAATTGACACCCCATTTGCGCGTCAAATAACTCGTACCGAAGGTAAAATTATCGGTTCGATAGTTGATCTCGGACGGCAGTTCGATTGCATGAGCACGGAACACGTCACCAATGCCGGACGCGGTCGGAGTTCGCTCATACGATCCGGTTCCGAGCGGCCGTTGGCCGGTGCGTTTCGAGTCAAATATGCGAAGTCTGACGCTCCAATGGGATGTAATATTGAACCGCTGCTCAAACGTTAAGATCTCACGCTGAGTTTTCAGGTCGAACGGTGATGTCGCCGCCAGATAATTTCGGGTGGCAGTCAACAGCGCCGGATTGGGTGTGGTCGCCGCATTAACGAATGGCGGATCCAGATTTTGAAGATCTGTCTGGATCGCGTCCGATACGGTATACACGCCGCCGACCGAGGACGAAAAGAGCGACCGTGCTCCTCTGGCGTACAGGAGCGGGTATGAGTTCCAGGTAAATGTCGTTCGGAAACGGCCATATTGCCCACCCTCGATCCGGTACTGCTGATCATTTTCTGAGGCGTTTCTAAACGCGAATGTAAGATATGACGGCGATCCGGCCGGATTGTAATCGATAGCTCCGCGCCGGAGGAGAACCCCCTTGCGAACATTCTTATACTCTTCAAACTTCGAGGGCCGTTCGCCGGTTACATACCGGTACTGGCCGCCAACTTCAAATACATAGTTTAGGTCACTTACTTTTTGGGCATCGGGGGCATTTGTGGTGCCCGATTGTGTCTTGGACGATTTGGCCGGGCTCGGTGCGGCCGTCTGAGCCTGTACCAATGAACCGATCGCGGCTACTGACACGAGCACCGCTGCACCGCCAAGAGCACGAACATAATTGCGGATATTGAATAACATGATTCCTCCTGTCTCGATCTTAACGCTGCAGATTTATACCCGATGGGTGGTTAGATCCATGCACCTGCGAGTGACAATTTACACACGACCGGTTCATGGTAAATGCCGTATTCGGTTTACCGGGAACGGTTTGATGGCGTCCCTGAATATGGCATTGCTGACAGAGCATCGGGGCACGCTGCTTGAGTAAGCTGACATTGTTAGAACCGTGCGGTTTGTGGCAATTGGCACAATTCTCTCTGACGGGTGCGTGCTCGAACAGAAATGGTCCGCGAAACTCGGCGTGACAGGTATAGCACGTCTCATTAACGCTGCCCGTTCGCATCATTTTTTCACCGACCGAACCATGAGGCTCGTGGCAGGTGGAACACGACATACGCTGTTCGCGATCCTCGTTTCTGGAGAGGTGCGTTGATCGTTGGAACATGCTCTTTCTTACCTCGGCGTGACACGACATACAGGTCTCGCCTTCGCTGGCAAATTTGAGCAGTTTGGTCTCAGCGGCGATCGGGGCGAAATTGAGCTTGGTCATACCGCCCTCGGCTCCGGCCTTGCCGCCCGGATGGTGCGGCGAGTGGCAGCTGACACATGACAAACCGGCCGACTCGTGACGGCTTCCCCGAAATTGGGCATGCTCGTTGATCTGCGAGTGACAGGCCTGACATGTCTCGACCGATTCTTTTTGTGTCAACTTGGCGGGATTCTTGATCTTGGTCTTGTCACCGCCGTTATTAATATGTTCGGTCGGATCGCCGTGACACGCATTGCAGGTCGCCGACGACGCAAAACTCTTGGATTTGTCCACCCCGATGCCCCACTGGTCAGGAGCTTTTCCGTGGACGGTCTTGGAAAATTCGCGTACCGCCTTTTCGTGGCAGGTGGCACAAACATTGTCGTCGAGGCTCCCGAGCGACACGGCAGGGGCAGCGAATGAAATTTCCTGCTCTGTCGACGCCAGTGTGGTGTTTCGGGTTTGAAACACCAAAACGGCGACCACAAGCACGGTCAGGATCAACACGGCCCGCTTTATCATTTCTATTTTGGTTGTTTTCATTGTTATTTCCCCTACTTTGAGACGGGTAATAGATATTGAATACTCCTTTCGGTATCCAATAGCAGTGACGAAAATCACAAATCGAGCAAAATATTTCTACTGCGAGCGGCTTTTGGGCCATCGTCGCCCATAATTTCGAGCGATCGCGACGCTAACCCCTTTATATTGTGAGTTTTCGCCATCAAGCTTTTTTTCAGAAATTTTGAAAAATTATTTAAAAAATAAAAAAAACACCGCTGATATTTCGTCAGATCAGGCTGGTTTGGCTCGACAGAAAACTGTCGAAAGTGCGGCTTGAGCGTTTCGCACCGGGCACTATTCAATCAGATCCCAGGTCGGCGTTCCCGGCTTGAGCGACAGAACCCATTTTGGGGATATGTCACCGGTTCCGTCTGCGTTCCACCCGGGATCGGAGCGAAACTCGAACAGCCTGATCGCCCAACGCGGCTATCTCAAATTCGCCTCGTACAATTTCATCGAATGGCAGTCGAGGCTCGGGTGATCCTTGCAGGCCGAACGAATGACGTACAGGCCGTATTTTCCCAGTTCGCCGTCCATAATGGCTTTTCGGCTGTCGAGAGCGGAGTAAAAGGCAGCGTCCGAGGCAAAGTACGGCAGCCTCACGGCGGTGTCGAGCCAGACCGCGGTTCGCGACGTGGGTGTTTGTTCGTATGAACGGGCGACGGGCTGCCGCCACGACGCAGGCGTGATCGGGTCGCCGGTGTTGATGTAGATCTTGATGACCGTCTTGGTCCGCAGCGCGTATTCCTGCCAGAGACGTGCCGCCTCGGGGTTTATCTGCGGGCCAAAGAGCCTGACCTCCTTGGCCGCCGTGTCACCACTCCGCAAGGCCGCCAGGCAAAGCATCGCACCGTTGCTGTGGCAATCGAGCGTACCAAACTTTTTGCCCTTAAGGCCGGCAAACTGCTCGTTGTGCTGCCGCGTGTACTCGCCGTACATCGCCCCGTCAAAGATGACTCGCGTCGCGAGGTCGACGATCGCACTGTTTGACGCGGCCATCGACACGACCGTGTCGTAAAGCTCGGGCGTGAACGGCAACCCCTCGTTGATACAGACATTTGTCAGCGTTTGTTTGGCACAGTAATCCGCAAGTTGGGCGGCGAGTTTAGTATCAAGTTCGGCCTTGCATTGCCTGTCGCATTTTGCCTCGCGCATCTGGAAACCATACGTCCAGGTGGTCCCGCCGACCAGGCCGTGCGGCCCGGACTGGGGATTGGGCATCAGGTCGATCGGGCGGCCGCCGTCGTTTAGCGGGACGAGTTTGACACTATCTTTGGTGAAATAGCCCTTGACCGATGCCCGCTGAGCCGCCAGTTTTTTGGCTGCCTCGGCTTGTTGCTTGGCCGCCAGGCTGTCCGCCGTTTGCCGGGCTAAGGCGTCCCGGACATTGCGGAGATTTTGGGCAATGACGGCGTCGCCGGGCAGATCCTTGAGCGCCCGTTCGTAAAGCGATGCCGCCGCCGAATAGTCGCCTTTCGCAAGCGCCTGGTTGCCCTTTTCGTTTGTTTGGACAGCCCGCTGCCGAACCAGTGCCGCACGGGCTCGGGCGAGATTGTCGCGAATGACGGCGTCTTGGGGCAGCAGTCTCAACGACTTTTCGTAAAACGAGACAGCACTCGCATAATCGCCTCTTTGAAACGCCGCATTGCCTTTGAGATTAAGGTCGAGCCCCTCGGCCGAGCGGTCCGGACAATCGCGTCCCCAGATTTTACAAGCGAGCCAACGCCCGGAGGCAGTGGTGTTGCCGGTGCCGTCGGTCGTCTCACCGCCGCTCGAGGATCCGCAGGCGTTTGCCGGAACCCTCCCATTGGAACAATCCGGAAACCAACGCTCGGTACCATTCGGGCACTGGATCGAACAGGATACCTGCCCATACGCCGATACCGACCACCCGATAACGACGATCGCTCCCAACATATTTACGAAAAATGATCTTGTTGCCTGTCTCATACCCACCTCCATCTATCCGGTCCCGGCTATTTGTTCTCTAGGCCCAATAAAAAAACGGTGCGATATTTTTCGCGCCGTTTTCGGGGAGATTTTCACATTTATGCCGTTTTAAGCCGGCCCGGTGTCCGTTACCAAAGAGGCGCGCAAGAAGTGTGCCTGTCGATGATCAGGATCGCAGAAATATTTGGTCGGACTCTGGGTTCAAAAACGAAAAAAGAGGCACCCGCCGGAATGCCACTTTCGTAGGTATAAAATGGTGCCGTCTATAAGATTCGAACTTGTGGCCTATCGCGTGTGAATCGAAAGATTGATGCGGCTAGTTAGGGCGAGATTGTTATTTTGAGTAGTATTTTAGCGGCTGATGGAGATGAGTATTGACCTTGACCGATACGTTTGAAACCGTGGAAATACGGCTGATTGTGATGTTCGAGGGCATATTTTAGGGCATATGGATTTTGTTTTAAGCATATGCGATGCGGCGTTAAGGCCGTTGGCCGATCGGCGGACGTCCGAGTGTGAAGTTTACCGTTTTGCCGGCAAGAAATGAGTGTTGATTGCTGATAATGATGTAGAACCAGCCGGCCGGGAGCGAGGCGGCGAACGTGCCGGAGAATTGACGGCCGGAGCCGTACCAGGCGGCATATGATCGGTGTTTGTTACGAGCATCGAGAGCGGCAGCGTCGAGGATCAGAACTTCGATATCACCGGCCGGAGCTTTGCGGATGTAGCGGCCGGCGGCGTCGGTAATTACGACAGCTACGTCGTCACGATCATCAAACGATTCGAACGATCCGACGCATTGACCGGGAGCCGGCATGAAGATCGGGATCTGCCATGTGCCGCCGGCCGCGATCTTGAGCACGGTCGAGAATGCCCGAGCCGGTACCCATTCCGGCGAACGAGATTGACCGGCGGCGGCATTTTCGAGGCAAGGCGTTTGAGCGACGGCGGCAACGGCGAGAGCCAGAATGATGATGATCGTTTTCATAGGTCGATAATATCACGCGGCCCGATCTAGTTGCATGGCTATTTCGTAGATCGAGTTTTCGGATTGATTGACGTAACGAAGAAAGGTTTTTTGTTGAGTGTGGCCCGAGATCTTCATGACGAGCGGCGGCGAGATGCCTTTCTCGATCATCCGTGTAATTGCCGTGTGTCGGAGATCGTGAAAGTGGACGCCGGCGAGTTTGGCGTCGGAGCACGCACCGTTGAATGCTTTCTTAAAGTCCGCACCGCCAAAGACGAGATCAGACGGCCGCGGCCGTGCGTTGTGCCTTAGTTGTGCCAGAGTTTCACCGAGCCGAGCGGTGATCGGTACCAGCCGCGATCTCAGCGTTTTTGTGGACGTTCCTTCGATCCGAATCACGCGGCCGGCGAGATCGATATTTGACCAGCGAAGTTTTTGAATTTCGCCGCGGCGTGCAGCCGTTTCGATCGCGAAGATTATCACCGGCCGGAGATGCTGCCGCCAGCGTTCGCACGCGGCAAGTAATAACGATTCTTCGGCCGGCGAGATCGTCCGCGTGCGTTCGACCTCAAACGATTCGACGATGAGCGTGCCGCCACGTTTGAACGGATTGACGGCAAGCCAGCCTTGTTCGATCGCGACATTGAACAGACGCCGCAGGCGTTTGAGAAAATGATTGATATCGGATATCGATCGTTGGCGGCCGTGGATCGTTGGCGTGCCGGCGATCAGATCCTTGTACCGGCGAAGGTCCGCAAATGTTATTTCGTCGATCGGCCGATCGGCGAAAAAATCGAGAGCCGGATCGAGATAATGCAGAACCGTGTCCGTCGATTGTCGAAAGCCGGACAGCAGCCGGCCGCCGAGATCGAACCTGGCGGCGTGAACAAACTTTTCGCGATAGTACGAATCGAGTTGTCGAAACGTTTTGCGGTCCGATAGATCGCGTTCGATCTCATTGCGGAGCGTCGATATCATGGCCTTAGCGGCGGCGTGCGTCGGTACGACTCGCACCTTGTTGCGACGGATGCCGTCGGCGTCGAGATACCGCAGCCGGACGAGCCAGCGGCGGCCGTCACGATAACGCGTTATTGAGCCTTCGACCGACCGGGCCATGAAATTAGACCTTATGCTTTGACCAGACATCGAGCCGCGTTCCGATCAGAGCGGCGAGGTCCGGGTCGTGTTTGTAGACGCCGGCGATGAGCAGATCTTCGAGTTCCGGGATCGGCAGCAGCAGCAGAGCGGCGACGGCCTCAGCTTCGCAATGCTTTTTGCGTTTGTCATGCACCGTATAAAATTCGGCGGCAAAGCGGCGGCCGTTTGGTACATGCAGCAGATAATGCCCGATCTCGTGAGCGAAAACGTGCAGCAGCCGGCGGCCGTAAAGTTTCGAATTTAGAAATATAAAATCAGCACCGTCAAAGACGACATAGATCCCGGCCGTCACCGACGTCGACCAGACGAGCTCAATTTTCCGATCGGCACAAAACCCGAGCAGATCCGTTTCCGTCACCGGCCGCGTTCCAAGCCACGGGAACGCGGCTAATAGTTTTGAGAGTAGACTATTCATGATTTCACTGAGAAAGAGTTATTTGACCGGCTACCGTTTTGGCAGTAAGAAGGGCAAATGTGTTACTGAAGACTAGATAGTATTGACCGGCTGCAAGCTGGGTGTTTATATTCGCAACTGTAATTTTGCCGGAATTGTAGTATGTCGGAACCGTGTGACCGTTTTGAAAGTTTTCCAATCCGTCTTGATCGATAATGAAACAAATAATATCGTTACCAGATCCGCCAGATGCCCTAAATCTACCAACAACGCGGCCGCCGTTACGTTGACCGACTGAAAATTGCTGATACCAATATTGGCCCGCATTTACCGCTACACTTCCATTCAGTAGGTACGATGTTCCTCGTGATTCTTGAGCATATGCCGAGGTCGCGAGCAGCGACAGCACTAATGTTAGTGTCGATATGAATTTACGTTTGTTCATTTTTCCCCTCACTTTTCCCGAGATCTTCAATCTCTCGTCGAAATCGCTTGTACTCATTTACGCGTTCCTTAAAATGCGTCTCAAGTAGTTGCCATTCCGATTCTGATAAATCACTTTCAAACGCCTCGGCATACACATCGAACCGCGACCTGTGCGGAGGGATCGACGTTAGCCCATATTTTTCTGGAAACTCACGCCGGGCGTCTGATACAGCTTTCGTAATCAGCGAAAGTATTGTTGCCGACATGCTCAACCCTTTAAGCGTCGCAAGCACTTTCAGATCGCTTTTGACTGACTCTTTCATTCGTAATTGCAATTGAGTGTCTTTTGATTCGTCTGTGCTGTTTATGTCCATACGATTAAATTACATCGTCAATACAAAACCCAACTTGATGTAATTACATAATCATTACGCCCTAATTTTCGGAAAATCAAGAAATTTCTTTCAATATTTGCCAGATGACCGATTTTTGTATTGACATCGTAATTTGCGTATGCTATTTGTCATTACAGCGATATGAAACAATCAGTTTTCCAAATACGCATTGAAGACGACTTGCTGCAAAAACTGCGGATATTCGCAGCTGAACGGCATGTCTCAATCTCTACCATCGTCCGCGAAGCAATTCGCTCAACGCTAAGACAGCCGAATGCTACGGCCATACCGTCGGTATACAAATCTAGCGAGCAAATAAATCCGCTTGCCGGGATGAGTTTGCCGGAGATCGTGGCTTACGAAAAAGAAAAAGACCGGCGGCGTGCCGAGCGGTATAACAAGGCCGCCTAAACCGTTTCATCGCCGGCGTTTCATCCGTTCTTATTTCGCCGGCATATTAGACGCGAGCGACGCGATCCTCGACATGCGCACAGGATTACGGATCGTAAATACGACCGAGGGCGAGATCGCATCTTGCGAGATCACCTACCCGAGCGGCGACACCGAGGAATTTACTGGACCCGACGCCGACGCGATCCTTGACCGTGCCGAGCAGCTTGCGACCGCCAGCACCGCCCTTATAAATCAACTAAACGTCTTAACCACTAATCAACCTGGAGGGTCCGCGAAATGATACCGTTCACAATTCCCGAAGACACTTTTTTACTCAATATGAATCATGTCGTTTCGATCCTTGAGTTTCCGCGTTCGCAATTCGCGACCGCCGCCAAACCCGAGACCGTTCGGATCGAGGTCCAACTATCAACCGGCGAAGTCCTAAACTTCGAAGGCCGCCCGGCCGAGATCATCAAGGCCGAGGCCGTCTTTTGCTACCAACATCACGCCGCCGTAAAAGCATCGATCATAAACGCCCAGGCCGCCGCCAACCAAAGCATTATCGTTCCCAAAATGTCCACCGACGGCCTACACTAACCCAACCCCAAGGGCATATTTAAGGGCATACGGCTAATTTTAACCGTATGCCCATTCTCCATTTTCACCCTTTATTTATTTGGTGCCGTCTACAAGATTCGAACTTGTGGCCTATCGCGTGTGAAGCGAGTGCTCTACCACTGAGCTAAGACGGCGTTGAAAGCCCTTGACCTTCGGCAAGGGCGACTGATGCTATAGCGACGGATCGTCGGCCTTGGCCGGACGGTTTTCGTCCGTGCGGCGGATCGTTCCAAGGTTTATGTCGGTGTAGAAATGGATACTGCCGGTCGCGGACACGCCCTCGGCAACCTGCGGGTCGGCGGTGACCGAGTAAAACGCGGGTTTGCTCGACGATTGGTCCTCGATGGTCATCTTATAAACATACCCGTTGACCACCGGCGACTCGCCCTTAAAGCTCTCGTCCATGCCGACCGATTTGATGAGGTCGTCAAACTTTCCAAATTTGCCCTTATTTTTGGTGGCATACTGAGCCTGAAAGGTGGTGATCTTTCGCATCGTCTGCGCTGCCGCACTCTCATTACCACTACGCATCATTGCGGTCCAACCGACGCCGCCGACGGCGATGAGCAGGCCGATGATCGCGATCACGATCATCAATTCGATCAGGTTGAAACCGCGTTGGTCACGCATTTGCTTTCGTAAATTCATCATAACGGGCAATACCATCCTTACGCGGTTCTTCACGAATCAATCGCGGATTTGTTTCAAAAGTTTAGACGGTTTCAGGTACATTTTGCAACCTTTACCGCACGCGAACTGCCATCGATCCGCAATTTCCGCAACGAAACCGATTTGGCGCCGTGAAAGATAACCGGGTTGTTTCAGCAATTTGAGTGTTTCACTGTTTCAGCGTACCGGCGCGCCCCGCCTGTACAGCGTGTTCGACGTGTTTCAGGCGTTTCATGCGTTTCACGACCCCCGGGGGCCAAATTATAGTAATGCGGAGAAGTGACGTAATCTTGTACTATGTATGTGCGGGCGAAAACGCCACGGACGACGGCTAAACGATGAGAGATTGGATAATCAGCGAGACCAAACCGACGGGCGAGTCGGTCATACAGGATCTTGATGCATCAGGCAAGATCGGCGAACTCCAGGCGGCGATCGAGACGGTCATCCGCGGCAAATCCGAGACGGTCAAGTTTGCGCTGATCGCTCTGCTCGCCCGCGGGCATCTGTTGATCGAGGACGTGCCGGGCATCGGTAAAACGACGCTCGCCAATGCTCTCGCCCGTGCACTCGAGTTGTCATTTCAGCGGATCCAATTTACGTCCGACCTGTTGCCGTCCGACGTTATCGGGCTCTCGGTCTACAACCAGAGGAACGGCGATTTTGAATGGAAGGCCGGGCCGATATTTTCAAACATCGTGCTCGCCGACGAGATCAACCGGGCAACGCCCCGTACGCAGGCGGCACTGCTCGAAGCGATGGGCGAACGCCGCGTGAGCGTCGATGGGCAAACGTACGTGCTGAAGCCGCCGTTCCTGGTGCTCGCCACGCAGAACCCCATCGA
>JAYVUD010000176.1:0-13004 GCA_043788335.1 Chloracidobacterium sp.
AGACCATCGTAAGACTAATCTACCGATTGGAAAGCAGAGTGTAGAAGGCGGTCGGGCATAGAAGCCGCCAGTTCATATCGGAGACCGCCATTATGAGGATACGGACAAATGAAGATCGTCAATCAATTCGGTAGCCTGTATGAAGGACAAGAAGAAATAACATAAGAGAGTCGAGCGGTGTCAGGCATTGGACAAAACGATCTAACTCTAGTCCATACCGTTTTCGGCGGCAGGAATTGTCAATTGAATGCGAAACAAGATCATGTCTAAATTAAGGTCGGTATTGATATCATTAACTCTTTTCTTCGTCGTATGTTGTTGTTCCTGCAACGTGTTCAGCACTCGGTTTGATCCATCGAGAACTGCGGACGCCGAAAAGACGATTGCTTCGGATCCGGCTTATCGGGAAATGGACGAAATTTGTAAGGGCATACCACTCCCCGCGGGTACTGAATTTGTCGGAAAAGCTCGTCTTTTTAACAGTGTCGGTATTATGTACTTTTATTGGACAAAAGCTACGACTGAGCAGACTGCGAGACACTTCGACGACGCGATGAGAAAGGCTGGTTGGAGTCCCGTTGACAATGATCTCATTGGTTTCTTTCTTAATTTTCGCAAAGATGACAAGGATGTAAATGTTCAGATCGGAGGAATTGGTCCAGACATTAATTTGGCATTAACTTGCATGAGAACCCGATCGAAGTGATTGCAGGTTCCTTTGTCTGCTTCGATCCGACGCTTCTGGCGAGCGGTGTCAGGCCTTTGATATTACGATCTGAAGGCGGGCGTGTGATCGTAATCCCAGCGGGTGGCGGTTTTGAGGGGATGATCTCGCGGTGCCGGGGGAGAAGGGGGGAGGAGAGATGGGAAGCCTAACAAAAAAAGAGGCTACCATTTTTTTGGCAGCCTCTTTTCTTTGAATGATGGTGTTTAGGTTTAAGGCAAAAATCCCAGTTGCGAGAATGTTCCGGGAAAGTTTGCCAGATTTGGAAAGACGGCGGCCTGGTCGACTGTGGCGAGGCCGAACCAGCGGGCTAGTTGGGCGGCGTATTGGTCGACCGAGGTCGTCGGGATCCAGCGTCCGCGCGGTGCGGTACCGGTGTCGGTGTCGTCGGAACCGCCGAGCGTGAGGGTCGGAAAATAGTTGCCCGTCCCGTCCGGCCTGAGGCTGCCGTAGATGTCGCCGCCGAGCACCGAACCGCCCATTACGAACATATGATTGCCCCACGCGTGGTCGGTCCCCACCGTCGCGCCCGAACCGGCGGGATTGAACGTGCGGCCAAAATCGGACAACGAGAACGTCGTCACATCGTTGACCACGCCCTGCACCGTCAGTTCGTCGTAGAACGAACGCATCGCCTGGCTGAACTGGGTGTAGAGAGTGTTGTGCTGTCCCAATTCGCCGGTGTGAGTGTCAAAACCGCCGATCTGGCAATAGAATATCTGCCGGTTGACGGAGAGATCCGTGCGATCTTTGATGAGGCGAGCGATTTGCTTCATTTGGCGGCCGATGCTCGTGCTCGGGAATACGGTCGTTACGTCCTGAGCGGTCGCCAGAGCCGTGTTTGCCTGCATCGCGAGATCGGTGACGTGGCTTGCCGCGGCGATATAGTTAGCCGAGAGGTCCTGCGAACGAAGGGCGTTGAACGCCGCCAATCGTGCCGAACCGCCCGTATTGGTAAAGCCGGCGGGATTCAAAACATTGGCAAGCGGCGTATTCGAGTCAGCGATCGCAAGCGGCAGCGTCGTTTGGCCGGATGTAAAAAGCTGTGAGCCCGAGATCGACGTGATCATCGGTATCAGCCCGGTCGGATTGGCGTTCACCGTCATTTTGTCGGATACGCGTCCGCCCCAGCCGGTAAAGGCCGCTGTATTGGAAACGCTGGTCTGTGCCTGATTGACCTGGTCCGAGTGCGAAAAAAGCTGGTATGGTTTTTGAAACGCCGCACTCTGATACTGCGCCTTGGTCAACGGCCGGACGAGATTACCGACGTTAGCGACGATGCCGAGTTTGCCTTGGCCGTAAAGATCGTAAATGCCGTTATTGACGATCGTCGTGCCGTTCTGCACCTGCGGGCCGAGAAACGGATGTAGTCCGTAGGTCAGGCCGCCGATGCGGGGAACCGTGATCGGCAGCAGCGACGCCTGCGGAATGGCGAGGCCCTGCGTGCCACGTGCCGCATTGTACGCGGCGTAGTTGCTGACGGTGGCGTCGCTATGGTTCGGTATCACCATATTGTTGCCGTCATTGCCGCCCGCCCAAAACAGCAGCACGAGAGCCTTATAGCCGGTAACGGCCGGGTCGAGGCTGCTGTCTATCACCTTTTGAGCCATCGCACTCATTGCTCCAAAGTGATGCATCTGGGTCGCGAGTGCCGTCATCCCGAGGGCACACGTTCCACTTTTCTTAAGAAAATCACGTCTTGATTGTTTCATATTCATCACCTCTGGACTTGGTACTGCGACGAGGTCGCGATCAGGTAAACGCCTTGTTTGGCACGCTGTAAGAAATTCTCGGCCGTCGTCGCCGGAATATTGGTTATTGCCGTGAGGAGCGTACTGCGCATCGCATCGGACATGGTGTTGTGCATCATCCGGCGATTGAGCTCGTCGAGCAGGAGATTTCCGCTCGCGTCCGCCGTCGATATCGCCTGTAGGTCGGTGAAATTGAGCGACGTCCCGTTCGGGGTGTTTACGCCCGAGACCGCGATGCGATTAAAGATCAGCGTGTTGGCCCAGTTTGCCCGCTGGATCGACGTGCTCGTCGTCATCAACGCAAACTCAGGGCCGTTGATCGCCGTTCCGGGTATGACGTAGCTCGGCGGGTAATAGTTGAAAACCGTCGGCGAAAAGAACGGAAGCTGAGCCATGCCGTTAAAATCACCGCGGCCGACAAATACGCCATCGCTCTGCAGTGTGCCGTCGAATGACGCAACATTGAAATTGCGGGCGAGATTGGTTGTCAGCATCACCGGCTCGCGGAGCTTTCCGTAGTTCGGGTCAGTTTTGACGTCGCCGCGTGCCTCGGGGTCGAGCAGGATCGCCTTGACCACTGCCTGCAGGTCGCCGCGAACGCTGAAACCGTTGTTATTAAACACGGCAGCCACGCGGCCGACATACGCCGGCGTCGGGTCGCTGGTGACGAGCTGTTGGATCAGGATACGGCTGATATACGGAGCGAGATTCGGATGGTAAAAGATGTTGTCCAATGCCTGATCCATCGAGGCGTTGGCATAGGTCGTGATATTGGCCGCCGTCGTGCAGTTTGAGCAGGCAGCGATGGTCGAGGTGGTCGAACCCGGATAGTTGAGCAGCGTCTTTGCTGTCGTGTCGTGGTTTCCGGTCACGAGGACCATCGGGTCGATGTAGTTGCTGACGCCGGCGACCGAGTTTGGGCAGCCGTTGTTGCAGAAGGTCCAGCCGGTCAGGACCTTGGTCATGTTGTTGACGGTCGTTTGGTCGTAGGTCGGGATCGGGTTGTTCGAACCGTCGAGCTGGAGCGTCCCGTTTGGGTTGAGCATAAACAGGCCGACCGTGAAAAGCTGCATGATCTCGCGAGCGTAATTCTCGTTCGGGTTGTTTTTTGTGCTCAGCGACATGCTGAGATAATCGCCCATCGTCGGATCGAGCGTCATCTGTTTCATCAGCGTGCGGTAGTTGCCAAAGGCGTTGTTCGAGAGGATCTTGTGATACTCGACGATATGCCGTCCCTGCTGGACGTCGACACCCGAATTTACCCAGATCTGGCCGAGTGCCCAGGCGACCCGATGCCGCAATTGGGCGTCGCCATACAGTGCCTCGCGGAAAAACCACTGCTGCGGTTGGTACATCGAATAGGTGTCACGAAAGCACGTGACAGGTACGTCCGGTGTGATGGTCTGATCGCCGTCACAATCGGCCGGGGCACTGCCCGGTTTTAGCGGCTGGTTTGGATACGGACTGCCCGCTGACGGATACGACGCCTGAAACTGCTCGGCGAGCCACGACTTAATGCCGATGCGGCGGATGCGGTTGTCGAGCGTGGCGTTCGGACCGAAGGTTGCCTGCTCCATAAAGCGAAAGCGGTCGCCGCCCCATTTGTAACCGACGTAATTTGGCGAAACTGCTCGTCCGCCCTTTTTCGTCGACGCAGCGATCCCGACCGGCGTCGGTTTGGCACCCGCGTCGTCGATAATGCCGCCGCCCATCTGGCCGAGGCCGAGACGCACGCGGTTGCTGGTCAGGCCGCGCCATGCGACCCGAACAAGCAGGTCGCCATCGGCGGTCGGAGGTTCCCAAAAACCCAAATCATCCTTGAGTTTAATGACCAGCGAATAAACGCCCAGAAAACCGGGAACGGGCTGCAGATCGAGGACAGGATAGCGGTATTGGCGGCCTTTCACATCTTCGACGTAAACGCGGAAAGCGTCCACCCCTTCGCCCTTCATCAGGTCGATGTTCGTGACATAGATCGCAATAGTCGAATTGGGTTTGAACGCACGTGGAACGATATTTGTGAGCGACACGCGATTTGTTTCGCGATACGAAACCGCCAGAGCACGGGTCGAATCTTGCGCGCTCAGCAAGATCGGCGTCGGCGAATTGGGGTCAGGGTCGTCCTGAGCGAAACCTAGAAGCGGACACAAGCCCAACGCCAGTGCCAAAGTCAAAACACGCAAAAATATTCGCGCCATTTTGATATTCATACCTTTCCTCCTCTGCGGCTAATCAAGAAAATTAACTAAAATGTTGAACGATCGTGAAACGATGTCAAGGTGGGGACGCCGACGCCGTTTAATAATGTTATACAAACGAAAGAATATCGCATTCCGGCAAAAAATTCAACCATTTTGTTTTCTGCACGAAAAGTGATTTTACGATAGTTTAGACGTAAAATATCTGTCCACAGCCGAACAATAAACACGGATTTATTTTGTTCGTTTACGACAATCGGAAAGTTCAGCATATGACGACGACATTGTACATCGAATCTCCCAAAAATTACAGCTTTCATCACACCGCCAAAAGCCACGGCTGGTACGATCTCCGGCCGTTCGTTTACGATCCAGACGCGGCGACGCTGACGCATACATTTCGAACGTTCACCGGCGTTGTTTCGGTGAGCATTACGGACGACGGCGGACGATTGAGAGTCGAAGCCACCGGCGAAGCCGATCAGGCAGAGATCACCCGCGTGATCAGGCATATCTTGCGGATGGACGACGACCTGACGGAGTTTTACGAAATGGCAAAGGCTGAGATAGGCCTGGATTGGGTGGTCCGCGAGAACGCCGGACGCCTGCTGCGTTCGCCGACCGTCTGGGAAGATCTGGTCAAAACGATCTGCACGACCAACTGCTCGTGGGGCCTGACCAAAAATATGGTGACCAATCTGGTTGAAAATCTCGGCGAAGGTGGTGGCGACGGCAAGCGTGCATTTCCGACGCCCGAGGCAATGGCCGCGGTGTCCGCCGAGTTTTATCGCACGGCGATCCGTGCTGGTTATCGCTCGCCGTATTTTGCGGAGCTTGCCGCGTCGGTCGCGAGCGGAACACTCGACCCTGAGTCGTGGCTCGACGCCGAAATCCCGACGCCGGAATTAAAAAAGGCGATGAAACAGGTCAAGGGCGTCGGCGATTATGCCGCCGAAAACCTGCTAAAGCTGCTGGGCCGTTACGACGGCCTGGCCCTCGACTCGTGGCTGCGGTCAGGATTTTATAAACGCCACAGTGGCGGCCTCGCGTGTCCCGACAAAACGATCGAGCGTCATTACCACAAATTCGGCAAATGGCGGGGCCTCGCGATCTGGTGCGACATAACCGAGCGTTGGTTTGGAACCGGCCACGAGGATCGTACATAAGAACGGCGATCGTCAGGCGGCAGGTTTCGGAATGCCGCGGTAGCCTGCGGAGGAACATTGCCCATCCCCGCGGCACGATATCACAGAGCAGAAGCGATGATCTTGCGCAGTTCTTCGGTCCGTTTTTCGAGAAAGTCGGGGTCGTCGGTTTCGGGCAGTTCGAATAGCGGGTGGTAGATGATCTCAACACGTCGAAAGAGGTTTGGATATTTTTGTCCCTGCGGCCATATCCGGTTGCCGCCGCGGATGGTCACGGGCAAGATCGGCACGCCGGCCTGGCGGGCGATCCGGACCGCACCTGTCTTGAACGGGAACATCTCACCGTCGGCAAACTCGCGGGCACCTTCGGGGAAAACGGCCAGAACGGCGCCGTCGCGCAGCGAGCGCAGAGCCTCTTTCATCGCCTTGAGCGTTCCGCCGACCTCCAGCGAGACCGGAAATGAGCCGCAATAGGTGATCAGTGGCCCGATGAATCGCCACTCGAACGCCTTGTCGAAAGCCATAAACCGCAATTTCCGCCGCATCGGCAATACGATCCAAACCGGGTCGACATACGTCTGATGATTGGCCGAGATCACAAATCCGCCGATCGACGCCGGCGGAATATTTTCGCGGCCCGAGTACCGGATAAACCAGCAAGTTTTGCTGATCAGATATCCGGTCAGACACAGTATGTCCATCACAAACTGCGACGGGTATCTGATTTGTTGGAAGTCTCTCACTTAAATATACACACTTTCCGATCTGATTAATCAGAGTAGGTTTAATGTCGGCGAAGTTCAACTTTGACCTCTGGCGAACGTATATCAGGCGTATTTTGAGATGGTATTTGAGCCGATCGGTCAGGCGGCCGGCGGGTTTGGGGGTTGCGGGCCTCGAACGAGTTTGTCCATGGGAAACGACCCGTCGAGAAACTCTAAATGCAGTGTCGGGGCCTTGCCAGTCTCGATTTTTCGATTTCGGACGACCGCCATTGAAAAATAATCGAGGGCGGGACAAGCAAACTTGACCTTGTCGCCGACGTGGGCATCGAGTTGGCTCTCGACCGACACGCCGCTGGCGGCAACATTCTGTGTTGCGGTCGACTCTTTCTCAGATGTTCGTGTATCCTGCCGGAGCAGGGTTATGGTGACGGGTATCCTGATCCATATCCGCGGGTGTTTGCGGGCCTTAAACGCTTGTCCGGCTTCGACCACCTGCCACATCCCGTCCGGGCGCATCCCTTCGATACGATAGTTTTGTTTCGGATTATCGCGAAAGCTCTGCGGTACATTCTTGCCGATAAACCCAACGCCGATATGATAAACGATGGTGCCGTCGATGTTAGATCTATAGCAATTCTGGACGATTCCCATGACGGGATAAAGTTCGCTATCGAGGTCGTACGCCCTAAATTCGCGCGGCATCGGCAGCACGATCGTCAACAGTCGGCCGACCGAACACTCACGCGCGAGTGTGAAACCGGCACCGTTGCGTGAAACCGTCGTTACTTTGGTGGTCTCTCGCCAACCGTCGTCTTCGCTATCTTTCAGTTTAACGACGGCTCGGAGATCGGTTGTCGATCGGCTTGTAACTCTATTATCAAAGTCGGGAATTGGGTCGTCGCTTTTCATAGCTCGGGAGGTCATTTAACAACAGAACTGATCTCATCATCTCTACCACGCCTATTCTATACCATCGAGCGGAAAAAGTCGGTCAATAAATTCGAGGTGAAGCCGCGTAATTCCGTCCGGCCCGGTGCGGCGGCCGCGAACGACGGATATTATCTTGACGTTGTGACGATCACTGGTTACGCGGAAAAATGTGCCGGCGTCGACATCGTACTGTGTAAAAACGGCCGCCCCGCCGACGCTTATGTTTTCAGTGACGGTCGATTCTGACGAGGTTACATTGCCGTCCGAGTCCATTAGTTCGAGGGTCAACGCCTCCGGTATGTGGAAACGCGACTGTTTGCGGAGGTCCGGAGCAAGTGCACTTTCGTCCGCGTTCAGATCGGCGTCCGTGAGATGCCAGAACCCGGCGGTGTCCACTGCCCGGTGCGAGATGTCGTACAGTCTCGACGGGTGCTCGACAAACCCATCGGGGGCTGACTTGCCGATAAATGCGACGCCGACTGAGAACAGAGGTTCGGTCGACTGCTTGCTCGTCTCGATACAGCGGCGAACGAGTCCCCATATTCGGTACTGTGCCTCGCTAAAATCATAGCAGCGGAGCTGGCGCGGCATCGGGATCGTCAGTTGAACGACACGGCCGCGTTTGACGGGCCGTTTCAGCGTAAAGCCGGCGCCAAAGGCTGACACGTCCGTAAGGCGCGTGATCTCGTTCCACGAGGTAGATCTGTCGATCCTGACCTCGATTCGCACGGGCAGCGGCAGCGAGATTCGCTGTAGGCGTCGATTCTCTTTATCGACCGGCGGAGTTGCTCGATCAGGATCGGCGGCGACGGATTGATGTGAACTTGTAGCCAGCATACTTTGTTATTAAACGCCTAATTTCTGGGGTAATGCGCGGAGATCGCACGTTTGCGAAACAGGTCTGATGCCTGTAGACTATAAAAACAGTTAAACGCACGTTTGTTCCAATTTTTAGTTGCCTGAGCAACATTGAGACTCCCTGAAAAAACCAAGACTCGCGGCAGCAATTTATAAGTATTTACAATGGACTCGCTTTTAGAACGCAACCAAATCAATATCGAAGACGAGATGCGCCGGTCGTATCTCGACTATGCAATGTCGGTCATTATCGGGCGTGCCCTGCCCGATGTGCGAGACGGCCTTAAGCCCGTTCACCGCCGAATCCTGTACGGGATGTTCGAGCAGGGAAATACGGCCGGCAAACCGTACCGCAAATCGGCTCGTGCGGTCGGCGACGTGATGGGTAAATATCACCCGCACGGCGACTCAGCGATTTACGATTCGATCGTTCGAATGGCGCAGGATTTCTCGATGCGTTATCCACTCGTTGACGGACAGGGCAATTTCGGTTCGATCGACGGCGACAACGCCGCCGCGATGCGCTACACCGAGGTCCGGCTCGCCAAAATAACCAACGAATTTCTCGACGACATTAACAAGGAAACCGTCGATTTTCAGCCGAACTACGACGAATCGCTCAACGAACCCAAAGTTTTGCCGACCCGCATCCCGCTGCTGCTCGTCAACGGTTCCGAGGGTATCGCCGTCGGTATGGCGACCAAGATCCCGCCGCATAATCTGACCGAGATACTCGAGGCGACGATCGAACTGATTAGAGATCCGGCGATCTCGATCGACGATCTGATCAAGCTCGTTCCGGGCCCGGATTTTCCGACCGCCGGATTTATCTACGGCCGCGAGGAGATACACCGAGCCTATCGCGAGGGCCGCGGCATTATCCAGATGCGTGCTCGAGCGGTGGTTGACGAGATCGGCCGCGGCGACCGCGTAAAGGACGCCGTCGTCATCACGGAGATACCCTATCAGGTAAATAAGGCGAAGCTGATCGAAAAGATCGCCGAACTCGTCCACGAAAAGCGCCTCGACGGCATATCCGAGATCCGCGACGAATCAAACCGCGAGGGCATGCGCATCGTCATCGAGCTCAAACGCGATGCCGTCCCGCAGGTCATTCTCAACAAGCTGTATAAGCTGACGCCGATGCAGTCGTCGTTCGGCATCATCAACATCGCGATCGTCAACGGCCAGCCGCGGGTTCTCAACCTTAAGCAGATGCTCGAGGCGTTTGTCGAATTTCGCCGCGAAGTCGTCCGTCGTCGGACCGAGTTCGATCTTCGCAAGGCACAGGCGCGTGCCCATATCTTGGAGGGCTTGAACAAGGCCATCGACGCTCTTGATTACATTATTCCGCTGATCCGCACGTCGCGTTCGGTCGACGAAGCGCGGTCGTGGCTGACGGCTAATCTGACGACCGCTGACGAGATAGCGGCGTGGCGCGGCGTTACGGGCGACAAGACAAAACAGCAGTTTCTTAAAGAACTGACAAAGGTGGTCGGTGCTCTCGAATTTTCCGAGATCCAGGCACAGGCGATCCTCGATCTGCAATTGCGTCGTTTGTCGGCGCTCGAACGTCAAAAGATCCTCGACGAATATGCCGAGATCATCAAATACATCGCCGAGCTCGAAAATATCCTGCAAAACGAGAGCGTGCTCCGTCAGGTCATTACCGACGAACTGATCGAGGTCAAACGCCTGTTCGGCGACGCTCGCCGCACGGTCATCGTCGACGCTGGCGTCGAGCTGAGCATTGAGGATCTGATCCCCGATGAGGATGTTGCGATTACGGTCACCAACGCCGGTTATATCAAGCGCACTCCCGTCACCGCTTACACCCGTCAGGGCCGCGGCGGCAAAGGTCGTCTCGGAGCCAAGGCCAAGAACGACGATTTTGTCCAACATTTATTTATCGCATCGACCCACGCGTACCTGATGATCTTCACGGACGATGGCCAGGTCTTTAAGATGAAGGTCCACGAGATCCCCGAGGGTGACACTTCGGCCCGCGGCAAGGCGGTCGTAAATCTCGTCCAGTTGTCTCAGGAGCGTAAACTGGTGGCCGTGATGCCGGTTCGCGATTTTGCCGAGGAGATATATCTGACGATGGTCACCAAGCAGGGAATTATCAAAAAATCCTCGCTCGCCGACTATCAGAATATCCGTGCCTCGGGCATCAACGCCATCAACATCGACGAGGGCGACGAACTGCTCGACATCATCCGTACCGACGGTAAGCGGCAGATATTTGTCGCCACGCACGACGGTATGGCAGTCAAGTTTAACGAGTCGGACGTTCGGCCGATGGGCCGCGTCGCCCGCGGCGTCCGCGGCGTCAATCTTCGCAAGGGCGATTTTGTCGTCTCGGTCTGTGCCGTCTCGCCTGAGGGCGTCGAAAAGATACTGTCGGTCTCGGAAAAAGGCTTTGGCAAACAGACCCAGGTTGCCAGCTACCGCCTCACCAAACGCGGCGGTATCGGCGTCATTAATATGAAGACGACCGACAAGACCGGCAAGGTCGTCGCGGCGTTTCCGGTCGAGGACGACAGCGAGATCATGATCATCACCCAACAGGCAAAGCTCATCCGCCTCGGCGTCGACAAGATCCGCGAAACCGGCCGCTCTGCCCAGGGCGTCACCCTCATCAAATGCGGCGAAGACGACCTCGTAACCAGCGCCTCGCTGCTCGCGGTCGACGAAGAGGACGACTAGTTTGGATCTCTTTTTGCGACGAATACCTGTGCGTTCCGACACCCCGGCCGACCCGAGCCGGGACACCGAACGAGTGTTCGTCGAGATCAGATCACAACGTGATGTCTGACGCGCTCCCAAAGTCCGTCAAAGGGACAGATGCAACAGCGTCGGGTGAAACCCGGCGACCAAAACCCAGCGAATGAGGATGTCTGAAGACTCATTTGAATTCTCTACTACCTCCGCGTCCGACTTTGCGGACTTTGCGGTAAAATTCGGTTAAACGCTGCGAACGCTGGGACTTACGTGGATACTGCGAAAGGTCAACAGTGAGAATGTGGTCGGTCGTGCTATTTTGTTGATGTTGATCAACTGCGGCGTTTAGGTGAAATAGTGTTGATGTTCAAACGGCAGGAAAAACCGCGGATAGATGCCTATGGCGAGTTGTGTGCAATATAGTTTGCGCCAAGACCGGCGATTCGCGGATGGACTTTGCCAAAAAGAACATGTTCGTCAGCGGGCCGCGACCGCGTGTCGGTACGGGCGAACTATCTCGAATGATCGCCCTAAAGCTCGGTCCGCGGCTTGCCGCTCGATTTGGGCCGGCGGCTTGCCGCTCTATTTGCGGAGAAGCTCGCTTCTCCGTCGCCGCCCCCAACTACTGAGCGGCTTGCCGCCGTTTACCGCCACCAAACGACCCGCTACGGACAAAGAATTTGAGCCGATCGTTGCTCAAGTATGCGAGAATTGCCTAGGGAATGTCGTCTGAAATATACGAGAGTCGCCAAAATAGCGGGCTTGACCCCGATTGCGCTTTAGATTTTTACCTATCCCGATGCTAGAATTCGCTGCAATAGATTTGCACTATTGCAAGTTTGACCCAAATTCCAACTCGTAATTTTTTACTGACCCCAATTTTTCGTCTATTTCCGCTGCCAGGTCCAAACAGGTAGGTGGGGGCGGTCAAAAAAACTCGGCACTCCCAGGCTGCCGATTTCGTCCAAATACAACGTTTCAAAGATTCCGTCTCCATCCTCATCGTAATACGCAAAGAAAAACAGGGAACCACTACTCGAGAGTACTTCATTGGAATTTTCGTCAACCTTGACCAGGTTAGCCAGAAACTTATAGCAGAATGCCCGATCACGGATTGCGTACATCCTGGCTCTTTGAATCTGCAACTTTCCCATATTTCGCCCTATTGAGGTAAATGGTTCCGTCGTAACCAGAAATGGGTGCAGATCGACGTCCGTCAGATCGGTCTTAATCTTTCTTTTATTCTCATTTTCAATTTCCTGGGTCGTTTTCTGACCTTGCTCCAAGGAAATCTGTGGAATCGGCCAACCCTCGCTTCTGAGAAAGCTACGTCCCCCTTTTGAGGACCGAATCTCTTGGACGTTTGATAGGTGGGGCTTCTCGGGAGTTTGCACATTTGGATTCGACTGCAATTTCTCAGCCTGGCCCGAGCAACATGAGGCCGAAAGCCCTAAGAATATAGCACAGAACAATACACCTTTGTTATTGGTTATAACCCTCATTTTTTCCTCCTAACATAGCCACGAGCACTTGTAGCAATTCGGGCCAGTCCCGCTAATTTGTCGGTTCCCATATACTTCAGACAACTTTCCCTGCACAATTCTCGCACACTTGAGCAACGATCGTCTCAAATTGTTTGTCCGCAGCGGAACGTTTGGCGTCGGCGGACGCCGGCCGAATCGTGGGCCGGTGATTCGTGCCGGTTCGACCGTACCGGCACCCGTTTCCCGCCCACTGACGATCATTGTCTTTTTGGCAGAGACCATACGCGAATCCCCGGTCTTGCCGCGAACTACATTGCTCCCGACTCGCCCCCGACAGCGCGATTCGGCGAATACAGATTACGTGAAGTCAGCGAGGCGGCTTTAGCCGTCTTTCCGCGTTCCGCGGCAAATAGCCACGCACCTTTTAGGGCGTGGGATGGGTTCGGAATTGATTCGAAGGGCGTT
>JAYVUD010000177.1:0-14029 GCA_043788335.1 Chloracidobacterium sp.
GCCACCCTCGATCGTAAATTCGAGTGAGCCGGACACGACCCAGTGGCTCTGATGGGTTTCGTGCCTATGCATCGGATAAAAGCTGCCGGGAGCGTCGACCCATTGGTAAACGGTGTAGCCCTCGTTGGCCAACATTGACCGCAGCATCGCCGGGTTAGGTGTGTGGAATTGCCCCCATTTTTCGACGCGATAATTGGTTCGCGGAATCGCGACTCGGGCGTCGCCGGGCGAACTCTGTTTATCGGTCTTTTCCAGATCGCTGCTGTCGCCGGTGAAAAGTCGCCTGACTGACAGCGGGATCTCATCGATCGATCTCCATTTTTTGGAACGTTTGCGTTTCTTCTTTTCCATGGTGTAGCTCGGGAAAACGGTCCAGACGCCTTGTTGATTTCTTTCAGAGAATTTTAACGAATTGCCACCCGCAATGGCACGAGTCTTATTAAACCACAACCTGTTACGCCGCATTAGATCCCGCGTATGTTGCCGAATCTGTTGCCGAAGTTTATGCCCCGGGTTCTTTCTCCCATTGGAGGGCTGACTCCGGGAAAGTGAAAAGATCCAAAACTGCAACGCAAAAATGTCGGACGTTCTCGTCCTGTATCTGTCTGAGTTAATTGCAAAGCTTACTTGAACTCGGCACAAAAAATAGACTATAAAGTTCACCTAAACGAAATCCTACAAAGGATTATTGGGCGTAGGGCAAAAGATTCGATCAAAAACATTATGAGCAATAGTAACACCGGAAATATGGTTCGCGGGTTTATGGCATTCGGCCTACTGATGGTTTTCTCGATGGGCTGCAGTTTTCTCCAAAAGTTTACCAACGGTTCTAAATCGACGGGGAACACTCGGTCAAATTCGACGCCGTTGAGGCCGGACAACGGCAAGACTGCTCCCGGGGTCAAGATTCCCGGCACCAGAGGTACGGGCGAGGTCAATCTGCTCGGTAACGGCGATGACATCCAGGATTTTCTCTCCAAGCTGAGCGAAGCCACGGGTTCCGACAACCCCAATCTCTTGAAGCTCTCGTTTTACGATACGTACGCGATGGTTGAAGTTCAGGACCCGAAAAAGCCGGACAATGTGGACGCATACACCTACCGCAACGGCGAACTGACGGGCCCCAACCCGGTAAAATTGATCGGTAACGGAAGGATCGGTGACAACGTATTTCCGCTCAAAGATGTCAATGTCGCCGGGATCCCTGCCCTGACTCAGGAGATCCTGGACAAACTCAAAGATGTCGAAGGCGGCAAGCTCATCGGCTATTCGATCAAACGCAATCTCCCGTTCTCAAAGGACGTCCGTATTCAGCCATTGACCGACGCCACCCGCAAATCGGTGACCATTGAGGCCGACAAGAATGCAAAATTGAAAAAGTTAGAGATCAAATAGGAGCTTGAAACGATCTCGCAAGATATGAATGGGGCTCGCACCTTTATCGCGGCCCCGTTCGCGTTGTTACGAACCCTAGCTTTCCAGCAGACCCACCGATTGCCACACGATATTGTCGACAAATAGCCCATATCGTTAACGGACGCCTTAGATACTAGTTGGCCGCCTCGCCGTTAAACCTCTTACTTACAATAGATAGCATATTTTGGTACGGTGGTTGCATGGCAAAAGGTCATCGGGGACGACGTTCCTCGAAATCGAGTATGGGGGAAAAAACAATGAAAAAGTATTTGACAGCGTTTGTAATGGCGGTGATGTTGGGCATTTCGGTCCCTATTTTTGCGGGGTCAGCCTCAGCCCAAACGCGTTATTACACGACGCGAACGGTAGTTTATGGGCATAAAAGACCAAGTTGGTATAGACGGCACCGAAACCTCGCTAACATTCTGATCGCCACCGGTGCGGGTGGAGTGATCGGGGGATTACTCGGTGGCCGACGCGGCGTTGCCTACGGTTTGCTCGGCGGTGCAGGTGCGGGTGCACTCTACACGTATAAGCTCAATCCCAAGCGGCACCGCTATTATCGTAACTACTAAGATCACCATCCGAAATTCAAGGTGATCGAGAGTTCAGCGATCGAAAATGAAGCCATGGTTTTTTTACCATGGCTTCATTTTTTGGTAGTACGGTCTTGGTTACCGATCGGTAATGCATCGCTTCTAATATACGTACGTATTCGCCTGTATCATCGCGTCGGCGATACGTTGCCGGGCGGCGATGGTATTTACCGGCGAATTGTTTTTCGTAAACCGTTTCAAAGCAACAATTAGCGTCCGGCCCTCGTCGCCCTCGGCAATGGCGGCGATGGTGTTTTTGGCCTTGGCGTCGATACGCTGGATGGCGTCGTTGCAATAGACAGCAGCCATATCGACATAGCGTCCGGCGGCGTCTTCGCCGTTCTTTTCGGCAAATTTCTTTGCCCTTAGAATTGCGGTTTCCATCTGATAGGCGTCCATAATGATATCGGCACAGTTGATCAGCACTTCCTGTTGTTCGCTCAGGGCCATCATATATTTCTGGGCCGCGGTCCCGAGCACCATCAGGGCGACCTTTTTGGCGTTCTTTGCCAGTTTGGTCTCGGCGGCGAGCAGGCTCGTATCTTCGTCAAACGACATCTGCGGGTTGAGGATCTCGTCCATCAGGCCCTTGGCCGCCTGGAGCAGGCCGAGTTTGCCCTTCATCGCACGCTTCATCAACTGGCCCGGGATGAGCATCCGATTGATCTCGTTTGTGCCCTCAAAGATGCGGTTGATACGCGAATCGCGATAGGCTCTTTCTGCCGGGTAATCCGCCGAGTAGCCGTAACCGCCGTAGATCTGGACCATTTCGTCGACGACATAGTCGAGCGACTCGGAGCAGGCGACCTTGTTGATCGACGATTCGACGGCGTATTCCTCGATCGACTGTAATTTTGTCGCGTTGTCGGCACCGTCGCCGATGAGGTGATCGATCATACCGACGGTGCGGTATGTGATCGATTCGGAAACCCAGGTGCGGATCGCCATTTCCGCAAGCTTGTGCTTGATCGCTCCAAACGATGAGATCGGCCGATTGAACTGGTGACGCTCATTGGCATAACGGACGGCCTCGTGGATCGCAAGTTTGGCGCCGCCGGTGACCGAAGCTCCGAGCTTGAAACGGCCGACATTGAGCACGTTAAATGCGATCTTGGCACCGTCACCGACGTTTCCGATGATGTTCGTCGCGGGTATCCGGCAGTCCGAGAGTATGACCGCGGTCGTCGAGGACGATTTGATGCCGAGCTTATGCTCCTCGCCGCCTGGGCGGCAGTTTTCGGAGCGGGGAACCAGGAAGCACGAAAATTTGTCCTTTTCGCCGTCGACCTTGGCAAAGACGAGAAACACGTCGGCGAATCCGCCGTTCGTGATCCACATCTTTTCGCCGTTCAGGATGTAATGCTGGCCGTCGTCGGTGAGCTTAGCGACGCACTTGGCGCCGAGTGCATCCGAGCCGGAGCTTGACTCGGTCAGGCAATAGGCGGAGACGGCCTCGCCGGAAACAATCTTCGGGATCCACTCTTGTTTGAGCTCCTCGGAACCCCAGTAAAGGATCGGAAGCAGGCCGATGGAGGTCTGTGCACCATAGGTCGAGCCAAAACCGCTGCCGCGTCCGACCATCTCGGCGATGATCACGCCCGAGGTCTGGTCGAGAGCCATACCGCCGTATTCCTCAGGAATCGTCGCCCCCATGAGGCCAAGGTCGCCCGCCTTTTTGAGCAGGTCGCGAGCGATCTCCCAGGCGTGGTTCTCAAGTGCATCGAGATTAGGCACAACCTCATTGTCGATATACTCGCGGCACGTGTCGCCGATCATCCGATGCTCGTCGGTAAAATCCTCCGGCGTAAACATCTCAGCCGTGGTCGAATCGGCGATCAAAAACTCGCCGCCCTTTACATATTCTCGTTCCATTTGTGGTTCCATAATGTTTTGTCAGAACCGCCTGCGTAAGCGGGCGGCCAGTTCCTTTTAGTCTATTCAAATTCTGGCAATGGACCGCCTTGTCCATTTACAACGTAGCTTACAGCCGCGCAGACATGATCTTCTGTCCACAAATTTCGGCGACTTCCTTTGTCAACCCACGGGCTATGCCTGTATGCCCACTCACCAGCCGCTCGAAGACTGCGAGTTGAATACGACTTAAAATCATTCAGCATCTTGGCACTGCCAGCCATTCCAAACCCAACGAAATGTGCGTGATTTGTCCGCACGCTAAGAGCACTCAATGACCAACGACGAAAATCGCAAACTTCTCGTATCGCCGTTTCGACTAAATAGCGCGATCTCGCGTTTAGCAAAAACGGCGGAGATTTCAATCTATTAATATGGACCACCTCGCGTTTCGAGCTTTCTACAGCCCTCGGGCTGCCGTAGGCGTTGTGATATTTGTCAATCGAGCCTTTCTCGTCGCCCGCTAACCAAGTTCCGTAGGTCCTAAACGTGATCAGGTAGCCGAGCGGTTCGTCTGTGTCGTTCCATTTGCTCATAGATAAGCCAACTGGCCGCCCGCTAACGCAGGCGGTTCCGACTAAACCCTCTCAAATATTCCCGCGGCGCCCATGCCGCCGCCGACGCACATCGTGACCATTCCGTAGCGTTTGCCGGTACGTTTAAGTTCCTGCAGGATCGAGGCGGTCAATTTTGCTCCGGTGCATCCCAGCGGGTGGCCTAGTGCGACGGCGCCGCCGTTGACGTTGACCTTTGCGGGGTCCATACCCAAAACTTTCATTACCGAGAGGCCCTGAGCGGCAAACGCCTCGTTCAGTTCGAACAGGTCGATCTGCTCCAGCGTCAGGCCGGCGAGTTTGAGTGCCTTCGGGATGGCGTAGACCGGGCCAATGCCCATTTCCTCGGGCAGGCATCCGGCGGTGGCGAAGGCGACAAAGCGTGCGAGCGGCGTGAGGCCGAGTTCGGCTGCCTTGTCCATCGACATCACGACCGTCGCGGCCGCGCCGTCGGACATCTGCGACGAATTGCCGGCGGTCACCGTACCGTTGGCGTGAAACGCCGGCTTGAGTTTCGCGAGGCCCTCGATGGTCGAATCGGTCCGCGGGCCCTCATCGGTATCGAAAACGACCTCCTTGCGGCGAACGCGGCCTTTTTCGTCAAACTCGTCGACAAACACCGTCATCGGTACGATCTCGTCCTTAAATCGTCCGGCGGCAATGGCGGCGGCGGCCTTTTGGTGCGAAGCAAGCGAAAAGTCGTCTGCCTGTTCGCGGGTGATCTCGTATTTTCGGGCGAGATTTTCGGCCGTCAGGCCCATATTTAGGTAATAGTCGGGATAGTTGTCGACAATCGACGGGTTTGGCCGGATCACGTTGCCGCCCATCGGGATCATCGACATTGTCTCGAGACCGCCGGCGACGATGACATCGGCACCACCCGTGCGAATGCGATCCGCCGCGATGGCGATCGTCTGCAGGCCGGATGAGCAATAACGGTTGACCGTCATCGCACTGGTGGCGACCGGCAAACCTGCCTCGATCATCGCTGCTCGGGCGACGTTCATTCCCTGTTCAGCCTCGGGGAATGCACAGCCCATTATGACGTCGTCGATCAGGTTCGGGTCGAGGTTCGGCACGCGTGCCACCGCTGCCTTGATCGCCGCCGCCCCGAGATCGTCCGGCCGTGTATTACGCAAAGTGCCCTTTGGCGCCTTTCCCACAGCCGTACGCACGGCCGATACTATTACTGCATCTTTCATAATTACTTTTTCCGAGTGCCGAAGCCCGCACGTTCGTAAGGCCGTAACCCTCAACACTAAATCAAACGAACCCCGTCGCTATCGCTCCCGGTTCTGACCTCAACTAATTCTCAATTCCAACTTCAACCTCTTCGACCGTCAATATTTCCCTCAAAACCGCCGGCTCGATCTCGACCAAAAAGCCGCGTTTTCCGCCGTTGATACAGATCTTGTCGAGGTCGAATATTGTCCGTTCGACATAAACCGGCATCGATGTGCGAGTGCCGAAAGGCGATGTGCCGCCGAACTGGTAGCCCGTCCACCGTGACGCTCGGTCGGCCGACGCGGGTTCCACGCTCTTGACGCCGATATGGCGGGCGAGGTTTTTAGTCGAAACCTGGCGGTCGCCGTGCATCAGCACGATCAGCGGCTTTTTATCATTCGTTTCAAATACCAAGGTCTTGATGACCGCGTGCTCGTCCACGCCTAACTGCTTTGCCGATTCGCCGGTGCCGCCGTGATCAACATAGTCGTAAAGCCGCGGAGCGAAGGCGACCTGTTTCTCTCTCAAATATCTGACCGCTGCCGTGATCGGATACTCCATAGGCGAATCTTGTCCCACTCTTGTCCCAGGGTTGTCCCACGCTCCTGTGGGACAACCTAAGCGTTGTAAACAATGCGGTTATGGTCGGTGTTTTAACCTTTTCCGGCCATTTTGCAAAAAAAAATATTTTGAATCATTTCCGCCGATGTTTGCCGCGATCGACCCGTCCATCGCCGCACGTCACATTTCAAATATCTTGATCCGACCACACAGAAATCTGTTGCAAGTATAGCACATCGTTGCATAACAGTCGATAATTTTATTTCATCGCTGTCCGACCTCGGTATACCGAAAACACGAAACAAGGTGGTCATTGACCATCCCGGTCGCTTGCATAAATGCGTACATAATGGTCGACCCGACAAAGTTGAACCCGCGTTTTTTCAGGTCCCTGGTTATCACGTCCGAGATCCCGTTCTTTGCCGGGACACCAGTGTGCGACGTCCACTTGTTTACAATCGGCTTACTATCGACAAACGACCAAATGTATTTGTCAAACGAACCAAACTCCTGTTGGACGTTCAAAAACGCCTTTGAGTTTGCGACCGCCGAAGCGATCTTTAGCCGGTTGCGGATGATGCCTTCGTTCAAGAGCAATTCGGCACATTTGGCATCCGAATATTCCGCGACGACAGCCGCGTCGAAATTGTCAAAGGCATCGCGATACGCGTCCCGCTTTCTGAGTATCGTGTCCCAACTCAGCCCCGCCTGCGCACCCTCGAGGATCAGAAATTCGAACAATCCGCGGTCGTCGTGAAGCGGCACGCCCCATTCGGTGTCGTGATAGGCTATTGCCAGATCGTTTTTTGCCCATGAGCACCTTTCCATATTTGAACGTACCAACGGAAATTTGCCGCGTTTGCACGTTGTCGATCATCCCCTCGATTCGGGTCGCTTTTTTGCGATATACAGCGTCTTTTCGATCAAGGCATGTACCACCCCGTTCTTGTCCTTTAATTCCAAACTGTATATTCGATCGACCGACCGCTCCGTTTCGGCGAGCCGTTTGATCTCTTCAATCTCGTCATCCGACAGGCTAAATTCCACAAAAAGTGTGCCGGTTCCGGGTTTTTTGAACCTGATCTTTGCCGCCTTGTCCCAAACCACATATTCGGGACCTAGCGTCTTGATCAGCATCAGCATATATATCGGATCGACCGCTCCGTAAATGCTGCCGCCATATATCGAACCGACGTAATTTCGGGTCCGCCACGACAGAGGAATCTTTACCCTTATCTCACGCCAATCCTCCGAAATGTGGGTCACCCGTCCGCCTGTTCCGCGAAACGCCGGGAAAAGATTAAATCCCCAGCGAAGGACCCGGCTTTTGAAACTCTCGGGCATAAGCGTGCAGGGTTCGGAGTTTTGAGTTCAGAGTTGGGATCAGCCAAATAAAATTGGAACTCCCCACTCAAACCGGAAATCCCTCCGCCTCCATAACCCGTTTCGCCTGCCGAACGTGCCGCCTTTGGTGCTCGACGAGGACGTTGATGCCGTCGCTCAAACGGTACGTCATCAATTTCATAAATGGCGACGTGACGACCGTTTTGTCCCAATCGATAGCGTCTGCGGCCTCGATCTTTGCAGCGACGCACTTTTGATTTTCAACGAACTGCTCGACGATGTCCGCCGCAACCTCGCTCGGCGGCACGATCGTCTTCGACGGGGCCTTAAATTTCTTCGAGTCGGTCTTCATACTTTTCGTGAGAAAACCGCCAAGATAGCGTGTAAACGGCGACCAGTTTTCCCAGAATGAGTTTTGTTCGCCCTCGACTTTTGCCTCGATCGCCTTTAGCATCTCGTCGTTGGTCAGTATCAAATGGTCAAGGCACTGTGCAACGCTCCAACTGTCCGCGGCGGGTTTCCAATTAAGGTGCTCACCCGAGAGCTCGCCAAACGACTCCCTTGCATCTGCCGATACTTGTTCCAACACCGAAATGATCGCCGTTACATCATTCCCCATTCCAACGCTCCCCCAATTGGTCTTCCAACTCCGAACACCGAACCCTGAACCCTGAACTAATTCCTCAGCGATTTGCCCGTTTTGAGCATTCCGGCGATGCGTTCCTGCGTTTTTCGCTCGCCGCAAAGCGAGACAAAAGCCTCGCGTTCGAGGTCGAGCAGGTAGCGTTCCGACACGTACGCTTTGTGATTGATGCTGCCGCCGGTCAATACATTGGCAAGTTTTTTGCCGATGAGCACGTCGTGATCAGAGACGTAGCCGCCCTGTTTCATCGTGTGCAGGGCAAGTTTGATCGCCGCTTGAGCCGATTCGCCGAGGACCATAATATCGGTGCGCTCGACCGGAGCGACGAAGCCAGCGGCGTCCATATTGAGCACTTCCTGTTTGGCGTCCTGGATCAGACGATCGCCGTTCATCGAGATCGCGTCCGAGTCACGCAACAGGCCCCACGACCGTGCTTCTTGAGCCGAGGTCGCGACCTTGCCCATTCCGATCATTTCAAACGTCTTTTTGAGAAATGCGAGTGGGTCGGCGTCCGGCGCCTTAGCCGCGGCGTCCATCGCACGCATCGTCATTTCCTTGGTACCGCATCCGGCGGGGATGACGCCGACGCCGACCTCGACGAGGCCGATATAGGTCTCGCCCGCGGCACGCGTTTTATTGCCGTGGAGGGCGATCTCGCATCCGCCGCCGAGCGTCAGGCCATACGGTGCGGTGACGACCGGTTTTGATGAATAACGCAGACGCATCACCGCGTTTTGCAGGGCACGAACCATCATGTTGATGTCGTCCCACTCCTCTTCCTGGGCGGCGAGCAGGAGCATCATGATGTTGGCGCCGGCCGAGAAATTGCCGCCCTGATTGCCGACGACGAGGCCTTTGAAATTCTTTTCGACCTCGTCCAGGGCAAAGTTCATCATCGCGACGGTGTCGCCGCCGATCGAGTTCATTTTCGAATGAAATTCGAGACACGCGACGCCGTCGCCGATGTCGATGAGCGAGGCTCCGGGGTTCGATTTGATGACGCCGGTTCGTTCCTTGATATCCTTTAGCACCAATACGCCCGGACGGTCGGGCATCGGTTTATACTCGCCCGCGACCAGGTCGTAGAACGAGTGATAGCCGCCCTCGTTCTTGTAAAAAGTGGTAGCACCCGACGCAAGCATTGCCTCGACGCTCGCCGGTATCGCCTGCCCCTCGGCACGCATCCGCTCGACCGACTCAGGGACGCCGATCGCGTCCCAGGCCTCGAACACGCCGATCTCCCAGCCAAATCCCCATTTGATCGCGTTGTCGATCTCGACAATGGTGTCGGCGATCTCCGGAATGCGATTGGCAGCATAACGCGAGATACGCGACGTTGTCTTCCAAAGGAAATCGCCGACGCGGTCCTTGCCCCAGACGAGGGCCTTGACGCGTTTTGCACGGTCCTCGATCGCCTTGGCGGCGTCGAGCGACGGGAGCTTTGTTTTAACCTGCGGTTTGTATTCAAATGTCGAAAGGTCGAGTTCGAGAATGACGCGTTTGCCCTCCGCATCCTTTGATTTCTTGAAAAATCCGCCGCCGGTCTTGTCGCCGAGCAGTTTCCGGTCGAGCAGGGTCTGGATCAGCTCCGGCAGGCGGAAAACTTCGCGATCTTCGTCATCGGGCACCGCCGGGTAAAGGTTGTTGGTGACGTGGGCGGTGACGTCGAGGCCGACGAGGTCGGACGTTCGGAACGTTGCGGACGAGGCGTGGCCGATCGCTTTGCCGGTCATCTGGTCGATCTCGGTCGGCGTCCAACCGCCGGCGATCATCTCGTGAATGGTCGCCATCATCCCAAAAACGCCGATCCGGTTGGCGATAAAATTTGGCCGATCCTTGGCCGGCACGACGCCCTTTCCGAGACGTTGGTCGAGAAATCCGGTGATCGCACAGGCGACCTCGCCGCTCGTTTTCGAGCCGGGAATGACCTCGACGAGCTTCATATAACGCGGCGGGTTGAAGAAATGTATGCCGACGAAATGTGCCTTGAAATCGTCCGAAAACGGCTCGGCGATCGAATCGATCGGGATGCCGCTCGTGTTCGAAGCGACGACGGCACCCGGTTTACGGTTCTTTTCGACCTCGGCAAAGAGCTTGTGTTTGATGTCGAGGTTTTCGACGACAGCCTCGATGACGAAATCGCACTCCTTGAGCCTCGCCATATCGTCGGTGAAATTGCCGGTTGTGATCAGTTTGGCGTTGTCGCCGAGCATGAACGGAGCGGGCCGCAACTTCTTGGCCGCCTCAAAGAGGGAATTGACGATGCGGTTACGCACGGCGGGCGATTCGAGCGTCAACCCGCGTTTTTCCTCGTCCGACGTCAATTCACGCGGCGCTATGTCGAGCAGCAGCGTCGGTATACCGGCGTTTGAAAGATGTGCGGCGATACCCGCCCCCATTGTCCCGGCGCCCAAAACGGCGGCTTTTGCGATGTTCATAATTAAATATCGACCCTCAAAAATTAGTGATCCAAAGTCCGATTAGTATAACTGAATGAATGTTCATTCAGCAACAAGAAAAGCGTTTTTTCCGCGTTGTTTTTCAGAGCATTATATTTTCCGGACGAATTGTTTTATATTCTACCAATCTGAGAGCTCAGTACAACCTAACGGCGCGGGATAAGGTGTCGTAGGAGATCGGCGGTAAGACTATGAAAAAGACCAATTCGATTTCGCTTCTTCTCGGTCCTATTCTGGGCGTGGTGATCGCCTGCGGCGGATCCGGTGAGTCGGACACTATCGAGCGGGATGTATATCAGACCAAGGAAGAGTGCCTGAAGGACTGGAATACTCAGGAACTCTGCGAACGGATGAATGAGCAGGACGAGCGACAATATCAGGACAGCCACGGTGTCTATTACCCGGTCTATTGGGGCCCCCATTACTATGGCCGGGACCGCACGGTCGTATACCAGGGACGGACGATCACACCGACCACGCGGAGCAGTTCGATCCCCTCGTATCGTGTCACGTCCACCTCGTCGTCGGCTTCGCGAACGGGAGTTTCGAGCCCGCGTTCGAGTACGACGTCGACCGGAGGACTCGGCAGCCATGGCTCCACCGGCACCGGATCATAATGTTTCGAAGAACAATTCAAAAACGAACCGGTTTCGAACAGTACCACGAGGAGATCGGGTTCAACTATCACAACGTCGTATGCGATGACGGGGAGCCGTACTGGTCCGAAGGCGTGGCTTACGAATTTACGCTCGACGAGATCGAGACAGTCGAAGCGGCCACGCAGGAACTGCATGACCGGTGCATGGAGACGGTCTCGGAGATCGTTGCCTCGGGCGACTATCCCGAGGGTTATCGGCTAAGCGACGAGTCAAAAGCTCTGATCGAACATTCCTGGAACCGCGACGATACGCACATCTATGGCCGGTTCGATCTGTTGTACAGCGGCGGCGGATCGGTCAAGATGTACGAGTATAATGCCGATACCCCGACCGCCCTGCTCGAGGCCGCGGTCGCGCAGTGGAAATGGCTCGAAGACCTGAATTTGCCGGACCAGTTCAACAGCATTCACGACAAGCTCATAGCCCGCTGGCAACTGGCGAAAACGGACGTTCCTAACCCGATGCTCTATTTGTTTGCATCGAAGAAGGGGCCGTTTGAAGATTGGGGCAATGTCGAATATATGGCAGACACCGCCTTACAGGCCGGCTGGGATGTCCATATCGAAGAGATCGAGGAGGTCGGCTACGATTCGGCCACGGGCGATTTTGTCGATAGTAACTTTGAGAATATCTATCACTCATTCAAGCTCTATGCCTGGGAGTGGGTCATGCTGGACGAGTTTGGTCAGCATATCAGGCCGAGCGAGAGCTACTGGTACGAACCGCCGTGGAAGATGCTGCTGTCGAACAAGGCCCTTCTGCCGGTGCTTTGGCAGCGGTACCCTAACCATCCCAACCTATTGCCGGCCTTTTTTCAAGAGCATTACGAGTTTATCCGTAAGCCTCTGCTGGGCCGCGAAGGGGCGAATATTTATCGCGGAGGTTTTTTGCTCGACGGTTCACACGTCGTGCCGGAGTACGACGAAGCCTACATTTTCCAGGAGTATGCTCCGCTGCCGGAATTTATGGGCCGACATCCGGTCATCGGTTCATGGGTGATCGGAGATGAGCCGGCGGGCATGGGAATCAGGGAGGATAACAGCCTCGTTACAGGTAACGGGTCGCATTTTGTCCCGCACTATTTTATTGACTAGGGAGATACGCATGAAATATATCACTTTGGTGGCGTTCTTAAATTTTTGCCTTTACGCCTTTTCGAGTCTCGGGCTGCTCGCGGTTTTCGGAATGATCTACCTGCGGTTAACGCCGTATGATGAGCTTCAACAGATCAAACGCGGTTCGCTGGCCCCTGCTCTTGCCCTGAGCGGAGCACTCATCGGATTTACGCTGCCGATGCTCAGCGTGTCGTACAACGGGGTGAATATCATAGATTTTCTGATCTGGTCGGGCGTCACGGGCGTCGTGCAGTTGATATTGTTCAAGATCCTGTATTGGATCATCCCGATGCAGTGCGAAGAGGACAACAAAGCCATCGCCCTGCTCTACGCGAGCCTGGCGGTATGCGTCGGCCTCATTTGCGCGTTTTCGCTGATACCTGCTCCGCCCGCCGGATGATCGGTGGCGAGCGATATTTCTGCCCGGGACCGCAACCATAAGGGCAATGCGGGCTGTCAGGTGGCCACGAATATTTTGTTGCCGGTCCGCGATAGGCGGGCTGACGCCGAGTTCGCCGGTATTCGCCGGTTGAGATACGGGCAAAGGATATGTCAACCTTTTGTTGAGGCCGGGCATCTATAGTCTATCTTGCGGCGTTGAGGGTGAGTAATGAAGAAAATCGTTTTATCAAGTCTGATCACGGTAATTTTGCTAGTCGCGGGCGTTTCCGCGCAGGAAACCGGCATTGTCCGCAAGGAACTGCCGGCGGCGGAGATCACGCGGATCATCAAGAAAGTATCGGAAAATGAGTCGGCATTTCGCGACGCGTTGCGAGACTATGTCTTTACCCGAAAGGCGTCGATCAGCACCGTCGGAATGGGCGGGCAGATCACCGGCACGTTTCGCCGGGATTCGTTCATGACGTTTAATGCGGACGGTGGCCGGTTTGAACGGATACTCTTTTTTCCGATACCGACGCTCGTGGATCTGGTCATTACACCCGAGGACCTCGAGGATCTCGGCGGCGTCAACCCGTTCGCTCTGGAACCGGCGTATATCGCCCAATATAATTTCTCATACATCGGGATCGAACATATCGACGATTATGACCTCTACGTGTTCGACGTGACGCCAAAGGTGATCCCGGACCCGAAAAAGTCAAAACAGAGAATGTTCACGGGGCGTGTCTGGATAGATACGCAGGATCTGATGATCCTGAAATCGAAGGGAAAAGCCGTGCCCGAAACTAAAAAGAACAAGTTTCCGATCGTCGAAACGACCCGCGACAAGGTCGATGGCAAATACTGGTTTCCGATCGACGCACGTTCAGATGACGAGTTGGTTTTCGACAGCGGCCAGGTCGTGAGATTGAAAATGCGGGTCAAATATTCGGACTACAAACTTGGCCACGGCGATGTCGTAATTCTGGATGACGATACTGGTAAACCGGTAGTTACGCCCAAGCCGAGCCCGACACCGAAAAAGCCATAGGCACGCGGATTTTGTAAATTTGTGGATGAGCCGTTCTTTTGCGAGCGGCTTTTCTTTTGACAGGTTTAGCTTTTAGAGGTCAATCCGCCCTGCTGAGTTCGTCGGCGATGGCGGC
>JAYVUD010000178.1:0-4373 GCA_043788335.1 Chloracidobacterium sp.
TGACGACATCTTAACCAGACTCGCAAATGTCTCTCAGCTCCGCTTCGTTTGTCTCTCGTCATAGAGTTCTGGTAAACAAAAATCGGCGCGCATAACCGAAATCGGGCATCATCGATCTCAGTAAGGAAACTGCCAATATGAAAACCAATTCAAGTCTCAGTAAAATTTCTTTAGTCGCGTTTGCTCTGTTCGCCTTGGCGATCTCGGCCGCGGCACAACAAGTCGTCTGGACTCCTAATAGTGAGAGTCTGGCGAGGATCACACCGCACAAGGCCGTGACCAGACTATCGTTCCCGAGAGTCTTCCGCCTGTACGACCTCGACGCCGAACCGTTACGCCAACGGTTATTTTCCATCGTTGACAGCGGCGCCCGAGCCCAGTCGGTGATCATTTCCCTACCGAATGCCAACGGCGAAATGGAAAATTTCGAGGTTTGGGAAGCTTCAAATTTTGAGCCCGATCTTCAGGCCCAATTTCCTGATATCCGCGCGTTTTCAGGAGCAGGCCTCACCGACCGCTACGCGACGATGAAGCTGAGCTATTCGCCGCAGGGTATTCAGGCGACGGTGTTTCGAACCGAAACGGAGACCGAATTTATCGAACCGTATTCGGCAGATCTCAACACATATGCCGTCTTTCGCACTTCTCGCGAAAAGGGCAACATGCCGTGGGCGTGTTCGACCGAGGAAAAGAGCCTTTTGTCCAGTTTGAATAAGAATATTCCGAACGACTACATACCGTCGAGTTCGACCGGAGAGGTTCGAACCATGCGGCTTGCCCAGTCATGTAACGGTGAGTATGCAAATTTCTTCGGAGCGACAAGCTCGGCCCAGGTGGCTCTGGTCATCGCGGCCTTTAACGCCACGATCACGCGCGTGAACGGCGTTAACGAAAAGGATCTCGCCATTCACTTTAACCTGATCGCCGGCACGACATCGGTCATTTATTATGACCCCGCGACCGATCCGTATACGACCCTGTCGAGCTGGAATGCTCAGTTGCAGGCCGCTTTGACCGCGAATGTCGGTGAGGCAAATTATGATATCGGCCACATGTTCGGAGCGTCCGGCGGCGGCGGTAACGCGGGCTGTATCGGGTGCGTCTGCGTCGACGGCCAAAAAGGCAGCGGCATCACATCGCCCGCTGACGGTATCCCGCAGGGTGACAATTTTGACATCGACTACGTCGTTCACGAGATGGGCCACCAACTCGGTGGAAACCATACGTTTTCGATGACTCTCGAGGGCACGGGTGTGAATAAGGAGATCGGTTCCGGCATCACCATCATGGGTTACGCCGGCATCACGTCCCAGGACGTGGCTCCGCACTCGATCGATACATTTCACGAGGCCAACATAGCTCAGATCCAAACCAATTTGGCGACCAAGACCTGCCCGGTCACCACAGTGATGACTGCTAATCACCCACCCGTTGTGGCTCCGGTCGGTAACTACACCATTCCCATCACCACGCCGTTTACCCTCAAAGGCTCGGCGACCGATCTCGAAAACGATCCTCTGACATATCAATGGGAACAAAATGATAACTCAACGACGTCCGGAGCCGCCAGCATTGCGTCGCCGACCAAGGCGACCGGCCCGAACTGGCTGACTTTCCGTCCGTCGACGTCGGGAACCAGAACGTTTCCGCAGATGTCGACGGTACTCGCCGGCTTGTTCGTAACGCCGGTGCTCCCGGGCGGCGATCCGGGAACCGACATTGAGGCCCTGAGCTCTGTATCGAGGACGCTGAACTTTAGACTAACGGTCCGCGATAATAACCCTTATGTTCCGGGTGTAAAGACAGGTCAAACCCAATTTACTGACACGGTTATCACGGTCAGCAACGCCGGCGGCCCTTTCAAGGTGACCTCGCCTAACACGAACGTGTCGTATACGGCCAACACATTCCAGACCATAACCTGGAGTGTGGCAAATACGACCGCCGCACCTTTCAGCGTCGCAAACGTCAAGATCTCGCTTTCAACCGACGGCGGAGCCACATTCCCGACGGTTTTGGCGGCAAGCACACCTAATGACGGCACTGAACTACTCCAGATGCCGAACACACCGACCGGAACGGCCCGTATCAAGGTCGAAGCCCTCGGCAATATTTTCTTTGACGTCTCGGACGCTAATTTCACGATCGCCGCTCCGGGACCGAATATCAACTCGACGGGCGTCAATTACGTCAGCGAGAACGGCGTTCCGGCCAACGGTGCTCCCGATCCCGGCGAGCGTGTGACCGTCAGCCTCGGGTTGCAGAACACAGGCGACCAAAACAGCGGTAACGTGATCGCCACATTGGCGGCCACGGGCGGAGTTACCAACCCAACAGCTGCCCAAAGCTACGGCGTAATGGTCGCCGGCGGATCGGCCGTGACGCAAAATTTCTCGTTCACCGTCAATCCCGCAGCCGTTTGCGGCAGCTCGATCACGCTGACCTTCACCGTAACGGACGGAGTCATCACACCGGTTACCGTTACCAAGACGTATAGTCTCGGCACGGTCGCCACGAGCCTCTCGCAGAATTTTGACAGCGTGACCGCACCCGCGTTCCCGGCGGGATGGACCCCAACGCAGGATACCGCGACGACGATCACCTGGGTGACGACGGCGACGGGACCGAGTTCGGCACCGAACTCGGCATTTGCCAACGACCCTGCGACCGCCGCGATGGCGACGCTCGAATCCCCGGTTACCCCGATCACAACGAGTACGGCCCAGTTGAAGTTCAAAAACAGCTACGTTACTGAGGCTAGTGGCTCGTCGACCACCGGTTATGACGGTATGGTCCTCGAGATCAAGATCGGTGCCGGTGTCTATCAGGATATCTTGGCCGCCGGCGGTACGTTTGCTTCGAATGGCTACAATCGTACGATCTCGTCGAGTTTCTCAAATCCGCTCGCCGGCCGACAGGCGTGGTCCGGAACCTCCGCCGGATATCTCGACACCGTCGTCAATCTGCCGGCAGCGGCAAACGGCCAGAACATCCAACTCCGGTGGAGAATGGGTTCCGACTCGTCGGTTGGCGGTACGGGTGTGAACATCGACGACGTTCAGGTCATTGGCGGCACCGTCTGTGCGACGATCCCGCTCTTTAATAGGACGATCTCCGATTTTGACGGTGACGGCAAAACCGACGTGTCGGTCTATCGTCCGTCGGACGGCAACTGGTATCTCAGCCGTTCAACTGCCGGTTTCAGTGCGATCCACTGGGGCGGCAATGCCGGTGACGTGCTCGTACCGGGCGACTATGACGGCGACGGCAAAGCGGATTTTGCCATCTGGCGTCCATCAGACACCCCGAATGTGACGGATTTCTACGTCCTGAACAGCAACGGTTTCACGGTCTCGGGCTACTCGCACGGTGCGACGACGGACATCCCGGTCACCGGTGATTTTGACGGCGACGGCAAGAGCGACATCGTTGTCTGGCGTCCGTCTACCGGAACATTCTGGATATACGGATCGCAGACACAGACCACGACCTCAGCCCAGTTTGGTTCGACCGGCGACATTCCCATGTCGATGGACAATGACGCCGACGGCAAGGCAAACCTCGCAGTTTACCGTCCGTCGAACAACACTTGGTACATCGCCAGGAATAGCGGCGTGCCGGCTCAGAACTTCGACGCGGTCCAGTGGGGCATCGCCGGCGACATTCTGGTTCCCGGGGACTATGACGGCGACGGCAAAGCCGATGTCGCAGTTTTCCGGCCTTCGAACGGCACGTGGTACATCCGCCGCAGTTCGAACAATGCCGTAACGTTCACCCAGTTTGGCCAGAGTGGCGACATTGCCGTTCCGGGCGACTACGACGGCGACGGCAAGACGGACGTCGCGGTTTTCCGTTCGGGCACATGGTTCATCAACGGCACGACCTCGGGATTCTCGGCACAGGCTTTCGGGCTGATCTCTGACACCCCGATCCCCGCCAAATACCATCCGTAAACTTGACCTCGCCGGGGCGACAGAAACGCCGTCCCGGTGAGACGACCCTAGGTCAAAAAAGGGCCGGCCGACATATCGTCGGCCGGCCCCATTTATCTGCGAACCACAACAAACTCGTCAGTATCAATAGCACCTCTGCAGTCGGACCCGCCGATTTAGTTCGAGTGTATACTCGCCGACCGATTCGCCCGAGTCGGTGAGTACGATCTTGATCGTCATCGAATTGCCGGATATCCGGCCCGAATATGACGCCTTTCGCCCGGCGTTGCCGCCCTCGCGTGTCGGTCCCGGTGTGCGGGCTGTAAACGAACCCTTCGCCGAAAAATCTCCCTTCGAGTCCCTGGTCAGCTTCTCGGTGATCGCACCCTCGGCACAGCCAAACTGCAGCGTCGACGACGCCTCGCCGATCTCGAGCAATAT
>JAYVUD010000179.1:0-9035 GCA_043788335.1 Chloracidobacterium sp.
CAAAACGGAGACCAAAAGACAGTCCGAACTCGTCAAACTGGTATTAAATTGGCCGGTCGTCAGGAGGATCGCTCATATTTAGACAGCAAATGTTATGACAAATGCATTTTTTGTAATGACGTCACCCAAATGGGTGATGACAGAGATCGATAACGATGAAATACTTTGTCCAACGGTAACCAATTGGACGATATCCTGGAACGCAAGTTCCAAAGCATGAGATAAAAAATTATCTCGGCGAAGATTTTTTGATAGGTTTTTGATAGAAATTACGCGTTATTGGATACAGGGTTTGTATCAACAATAAAATTGAGTATCGCGTAGCCGTCCGAAAAAGCGATCGGAACGCTTGATCGACCTGGATGAGACAGGCTCCATCAGGCCTGGTCCACGCCGAGGACGCTGTCACCTGGCCATAGCCACGTGACGAAGTAAGTTTTTATGATTTTTTAAAACAGGTGATCTGCAAATAAAAACCGGCCGGCAGTTCGAGCTGCCGACCGGTGCAGGTACATCGTTTGGAGACGAAATGCCCCGAAACAATGCGACCGTACAAAGCGCAGTATAAAGCATTTCGACCCTCCAATCAATTGAAAAAAGCGTAGGTATCTTGGGCTTTTGGCCTCCCCTGGCGTTTCTCGCTCCCGTTGAACGAGAACTCCCCAAGATTGTCTATATATTGGCTTCGTTCGCCGTGCAGTGCCGCGTTTTTCGTCGACACTCAGCCCCCCGACGTGCGATCCGCCTTGAAATGAGAGGAGGAGAGAATGTTTAAAAAGATATTTAACGTCGCGCTGATCACCGCACTGGCTGCGGTGACTTTCGCGAGTTCAGCTTTGGCAGTCGGCATAATGCCGAATTTGGCCAGTGTCCCAACAGGCTGGACAACTGATCGTTATGATCCAGCCTCGTTCGCAGATGTCGGGCCGTTTCAGGGCCGGACTAATGTACTCGGGATTGGCATCAACTCGACCACTGACCTGGCAAATCGTCCCCCTGCGTACCAAAATAGTTTTAATAACACTCAGGGTCGGCAGTTTGCGTTCTCGCCGACCGCCGGCCCCGGGTCGGTAGTGTCGTCTGACTTGTTTATTCCGACTTCCTGGAATAACCCGGTTAACGGCAACGTGCGCTCCGATATGTGGGTAGTCATGCAAGATAGCTCCCCCGCTGTAACGGGCTGGGCCATAATCGGATTCACAAATTACGGTGGCTCTCCTCGCCTCAGGGTATGGGACGGCGACGTGGGCTGGGTAGATTTGGGCACCGCGATCAACTATAACGCATGGAATCGATTTTCTGTCGAACTGATGCCCGATACGTCGGTCAAATTCTATGTCAATGGCGCATTAGTCTTCACAGACTTCGCCACGGGCAACACCGCTTCTTTCTCGGCGGTGATCATGCAAGCCTACAATTTTGCCGACCCGTCGATACCCGGAACCGTATTGGCTCCTTATACAGCTAATTGGGCAAACTCAACAATGGTCGTTGACGATGACGGCCAGGGAAGTGTGTCTGATTGCGATGCGACCGACGGTGCGTTCGCAACGGTCCAACTTGCAGTTAGCGCATCTGGCCCTGGTGATACGATTCGCGTCTGTTCGGGTACGTATGTGCAGACAGCTACGTCGAACTTGAGTTCGGCTGGCGTTATTGTAACAGGTGTCGGCCCGACCAAACCGGTCATTCAAGCCACGTCAGCGATCGGAAATGCGTTCTTTGTTAGCGCGAGCAACGTTACTCTTAACAATCTTGAGATCCAGAAAACGGACCTCGCGAATCAGGACCTCATCGCGGTTCAAGGTAATAACTTTACAGCGACCAATAATCTGATCTACGGGCCCGATCCTGGAACGACCTGGAATGTCGCGGGATTTGTCAGCCGAGCATTTATTGTTTCAAACAATCCCGGATTTAACATTTCAAACAATGTGATCCACCACCTTCGACAACCCGCGTATGTCACAGGTTCGTTCAATGTCGCACACGGCACCATCAGTAACAACCAGGTATCAGGAACGAAAGGCTGGGTCATCGAGGGTGGAAACGTAACATTCACCGGCAACACATGGGGCCCACCAGAAAATCAGTCATGCGATATCGCGCTCCTGAACAATCCAGGATTAAATCCGGCGTTTTATCAACCGCTTACGACGATTAGCACGGCTGACAGCAACGCGTTCGTTTGTGCTCAATTCCCCGGGGGCGAGAACGGTCGTGCGATCGGATATGTCGATTCGACGCCGTCACTCGGCAGCGGAAGCTCGTCAAATAACTACACGACCATTCAGGAAGGTATCAATGGCACTCTGACGGGCGGTACCGTCCAGGTAGCGGCCGGCGGTTACAACGAGGATCTCTCGATCCCTAAGACTCTCCACTTGACAGGTGCCGGATATGCCACGACGACCATCACCGGACCGATCGGTGGCGGCTCGTCGACCATCTCCATCGCAGGAAACAATGTTGAGATCGACGGATTCACTATCACACGTGCCGGTAATAATATTGCCGACTGGTATGGTGCAAACGGAGTTCTGAACACTGGAGGCATTTCGATTCCGGGCGGCTTTACCGGTGCGAATATCCACGATAATCGGTTTGTCGGTAACCGCACCGCTATTGACATCAACAACAGCAGCGGCCATTCGATTCACAACAACGATATTTCGAATAACCGAACAGGTTTGATATTCCGAAATACGACCAACAACATCTCGTTCACCCAAAACCACGTAGCCAACAATTGGACAGTCGGAATTGTCTTCCTCGATGGAAGTGGAGGCTCAAATGTGCCGGCACAAACCTGTGCGGGTTGCTCATTCATGAATAACAATTTCAGCGGCAACTGGTACGGAGCGATTGTTGACCGACAGACCGGCGGATCCTTACCGGCTCCAGGCGGTAGTCTAAAGAACTTTAGCGGCAACTGGTTTGGCACTGCCGCACCGGTTGTAACCGCTGCCGATAGTGCAGAACCCGGCTACAATCCGCCTAACGGCCTAGGTAATATTCCGGTAGCGTATGGTGGAACAGCGACCGCTCCGGGCGGCCAGCCTGATATCGCCGGAGCTGCTTCAGCGAACGTGGACTTCAGCCCGTTCCTTAATTCGGGTACGGATACGAGCGGAACTTACGGCTTCCAGGGCAGCTATACAGCTCTGAACGTTTCGGCCGCAAGCCCGCAGGCAGCCCCAGGTAACCCAAGCAGTATTCAGGAAGGCATCGACGCCGTTACGGCGGGCGGCACCCTGACCATCGGCGCGGGAACCTATACAGGCAATGTAAATGTGAACAAGGTCCTCGACATCAAGGGCAATTTCACAGTCAATGGCACCTTCAACGTCAGCGCAGCAGGTGCTTCGGTGAGCCCGGGCCTCAGCCCCGGAATTATCAACACCGGCAACTTGACGCTGGGTGCCGGGACGACCACCAATATGGAGCTTAACGGCACGACCGTTGGGACCCAGTATGACCAGTTGAACGTGACCGGAACCGTAAATATCGATGCAACAGCAGCACTTAACGTGTCGTTAGGATTTACTCCGACAGCCGGAAATTCGTTCACGATCATTAACAATGACGGTGCCGACGCTGTCACGGGAACCTTCCAGGGGCTGCCTGAGGGTACTGTGTTCTATATCGGTATGACGTCGTTCCGCATCTCGTATGTCGGTGGAACGGGCAACGATGTGGTATTGACGGTAGTCAACCTCTGCAACGCGGTTTCGATACCGACGAATATCACGACGCTTACGGGCAACAGCGTGGTAGTACCGGTGAACGTTGATAACACTACCGGCAACGGTCTGTATTCGACGGACTTTACGCTGACCTACAACCAAGCTGTGATCAACACGCCGGTTGTGTTGATCGGCTCGGTTGGAAACACCGGAAGTCAGCTACTAACGGTCAATACCGCGATTCCGGGAGTGATCAAGGTGTCGATATTCAGCAGTACGCCGTTCACGGGTGCAGGAAGTTTAGTGAATATTTCGTTCACGGCGGCCGGCGCTCCGGGCACGAGCTCACCCGTCAGTTTCAGTGCGTTCAAGTTTAACGAGGGCACGGCGTGTATCTCGACGACTAACGGACTTGTGACGATCACATCCGGCACGATCGACGGTACGATCACTTATGGCAATTCCATCGGTTCACCGGCGCCGCCGCGATACGTCCCGAACGTCTTGGTCAACGCTGTTGGTTCGATCAATACGTCGGCTACCACGAACGGCAGCGGATTCTACTCCTTGAGTGGAATGGGTGCCGGTCCTTATACTGTCACGCCTAGCAAATCGGGTGGTGTCAGTAATCTAACCGTCAGCGGTTTGGACGCGGCCTGTATCGCCCAGTACGTCGTCGGCATCAACGGTTGTATGTTCCCGTCTAATACGGGGGCTCAGCTAAATGTCGCAGACGTCAGCGGAGCAGGCGGTATCACGTCATTTGACGCTGCTTTGATCGCCCGGTTCGCCGCTGGACTTCCGAACCATGGTTCGGCAGGAAACTGGTACTTCCGATCGACCACCAACACCGCAGATGCGTTCCGCAGTTACCTCAACGTCAACACCAACTACACGGGCCAGGACTACACTGCCTATGTAATGGGTGATGTCACGGGTAACTACAATCCGCTGAACGCTCGTCCGGCACCGATCAATGATGGCCGCAAGCCAATGATGATCAATGCTCCGACGATGAACGCGAGTGCGGGCACGATGGTTTCGGTTCCGATCAGCGTGCAAGACACGACCGGCAGGCAGATCGTCTCGTACCAGTTTGATCTGCGGTATGACCCGATGGTTCTCGAACCGGCGGCTAATACGGTTGATCTTGCCGGTACTATTAGCGAAGGCTTTACCGCAACGGCTAATCCGATCGAACCCGGACATCTAAAGGTAGTATTGTTCGGTGTGAATAACCTGGCGGGAGCCGGCGAGATGTTCAAACTTAATTTCAATGTTGTCGGCCCTGTAAATTCTGCAACCGACATCACTTGGGAAGACTTCGTTGTCAACGAAGGCGGCCTGAACTTTGAAACTAAGAATGGCCATATCGTGGTTGCCGCGGCATCAAACAACGCGACCATCTCCGGACACGTACTGACCTCCACGGGCCGGGGCGTTGCCAATGCCCGTGTGACGATCACGGACACTAACGGCCAGAGCCGCACGGTCAATACCGGCAGCTTTGGCGTCTTCCAGTTTGCCGACCTAGAGGTCGGACAGACGTACACTGTCAGTGTCACATCGAAACGCTTCACGTTTGCTCCGCAAACGGTCAGCGTCACGGGTAATGCTGTCGATCTCGACATGATCGCAATGCCGTAACGCTATTGCGACGAATTACGGGCGGGGCACCCACGTGCTCCGCCCGCAAACATTTTCAGTTGATATGGTGCGGGAATAACTGGTATTATTCTCTCGATCCAATTCCCGCTTAAGTGCGGAAAAATACACAATCAGCCGTCGACGTGCAGGATTGTTCACAGTAGATCTGCCCGGCACGCCGTCAAATACGAGAACATCGCGTTGGTACGCTAATTGCCGTTGTAAAATCAAAAGCTTTAAGAAATATGTGCAGTTATATAACCTAAAAATATCAAGATTCCTGCCAGAGGACCGGCCCGATGTTCGAGCATGCCGATCCGTGCAGGCGTAGGATCGGAGACGAAATGTCCTGGGACAATGCGACCGTACACACGCATCACCAGACATTTCGCTCTGATCTATTCAAAAAAGGACATAGTGGTTTTGGGCTTTGGGCCGCAGTCGCGGCAGTTTCTCGCTCCCGTTGAACGAGAATTCCCCGGAACCATCTATTTTTTGGTTTCGTCCGTTCCCACTCGTCCCCGTCCGGGGCCGAAATTGAGGCGCGGATGAACCGATCAGGATCAGAAAGAGGAGAAATGGTATGTCAATGAACTTTCCCGACCCGAGGCCCCTTCCCGCCGCACCGACCGGCACCGAAATAGGTATTCGGCAGTCACTTTATCGTATGTTCAGTTTGATCTGCGTGACGATCGCGATCTTCGCCACGGCCGCGATCGCATCGGCACAGACGACTGTTTATAATGCAGTACCGGCCACATTGGCCCCGAGTTATCCAAGTCAACCTTTTCAGGCACAGCAGACACGCCAATTTGGCGATTATGTGCATCTAGCCGGAACCAACCGGGCACTTAACAGCGTCACTTTCACGATGGTCACGTGGGCTCCGAATTCTGATTGGCCATTGATGCCGGCAGGAGGATGGAATCACCCGTTTACGATAAACATCTACAATGTTGCACCCGGAGCTCCACTAAATACATTGGGTTCATTGATAGCAACGTCGACCCAAAGCAAGCTTGTGCCGTGGAGACCCGCCGCAGATCCGAGTTGTATTGGACCGGATGCCGGAAAATGGAAGTCCGGAGGAGTTTGCTACAACGGTTATGCGTTTAACTTGACGTTTGATATGAGCAGCGTTGGAGCGGTGTTGCCAAACGATGTGATTGTTGGCATCGCTTACAACACAGAAACTTGGGGATATTCTCCAATCGGAGTCGGCGGTCCTTATAATTCCCTAAATGTTGGCACAACGCCCGGCCCTCCGTCCGTCGGAACAGACGATAGTCTTGACCGTGTCTTTTGGGACACTTTGACAGCGGGTTGGTATACGGATGGTGGGGTAGGCGGTGTCGGTATTTTCCGCGAAGATACGGCGTGGACCGGATACGGCACCATTCCAATTCAAATCACCGCTACAACACCGACTACCACCAACTTGGTGGTTCAGCCAAATTCGCCGTACTTCGATTCAAATAATGTTACCGGAGTCGCGGGCGATTTCGCTCCGGGTTTCGCAGGCGGAAGCTTGGCGTCGAATGGGCTTGCCAAGACCGATATGTATTTTACCCCGCAAACGCTTTTCGGACGCGACGTCAACATTGGCGAGATCAAGTCGATGAGCTACTTCACGAAGACCGGAGCGATTCACTCGGTCGATCCGCGGGACTGGTTCCTGGCGATCTACACGAAACCGTACGCCGGTGACGTGTCCTCACCGTCCTGGTACGGCGACCGGATCGGTTCGGAACCTTATTTTTCATCGTCATTGACCGATCCGGCAAACACCTGGAACCAGTGGAATACTGATCCGGGCAACAATCGACTTCGCTTTTTTGAGAGCACTGCCGGTGCACCGGGGGCAACATTCGGCTCTTATACGGATCCTAACTGGAGTACGTTTAAGTCCGGAAATGCATTGTCCGGGCAGCCTTACGCGGGGCATCCGATCCTTTTCTTCTCGCTCCAAACCGCTTCGGCTTGGTCAGCCGGCTTCACCGGCAAAATTGACGGATACCGGGTCGAACTTCAGGACGGTTCTGTTGCGACTGTAAACTTTGAGGCGTGCAGTTCAGTCTCGATGCCTAGTCTAACAACGTTGACGGGAATACCGATAGCGGTTCCGGTCAATACAGATGATATGACGGGTCGCGGAGCCATATCGGCTGACTTTAGGGTCACCTATAACCCGGCGGTTCTTTCATTGGCGGCCGGCCCGAATTTCGGCGTTACGGTCGGCACGGTCGGAAACTCGAACGGAGGACACCAACTAACGGTCGCCAATCCTTCGTCCGGAACGCTGATCATTTCCCTTTTTGGAGCAAATGAATTTCAGGGTGCGGGACCATTGGTCAACCTCAACTTCAACGTTATAGGGGCACCGGGCACTACCAGCCCGATGAACTTCACATCGTTTAACTATAACGAGGGCGTTCCGTGCACGATCACTACGAACGGCCTCGTCACGGTGCTCGGCGGGACCATAGCCGGTAATGTCACCTATTGGAATGCGGCAAGGCCGGTTCCAGGTGCGACTCTGAATGGTGCGGGTGCTCCGCCGGTTACGACGAATACCGACGCACTCGGTGCTTATCTTCTCAGCGGCTTTGGTGCCGGAGCCTATACGATCACGCCCTCCAGGGCGGCGGAAACGTCCGGTACGGCCTTTGGCATGATCTCCGGATTTGACGCTTCGAAGATCGCTCAACACGTTGTCGGCACGATCCTAGTGCCGCTTAATGCTGATCAACTCGTCGTCGCCGACGTCAGCGGCAGCAATACGATCACGTCGTACGACGCTGCTTTGATCGCCAGGTTCGCGGTCGGACTACCAAATTATGGTTCGACCGGCACCTGGAAATTCGTCCTGCCGAGCAACACCCACGCGACCGTTTGGACGAATATCACAGGCGAAAACTACGTTGCCAGATTGATGGGAGACGTTTCCGGCAACTGGTCGGCGGGTGGTCCGGTCGGTTCGCGTCCGGCTCCGATCGACGGTGAAAAGCCGCTCGCGATCGCCGCTCCGGTCGTGACGGCACATCCGGGAACGACGTTGACGGTTCCGGTGGCGATAGGCAATACGACCGGCAAGGGCGTATTCTCGTACCAGTTTGATCTGCGGTATGATCCGTCTGTCATCGAACCGGCGGCGGTACCGACCGACGTAGCCGGGACGATCAGCGAGGGCTATCTCGTGACGGTCAACCCGATCGAACGCGGGCTGCTGCGGGTGGTCGCATTTGGTGCAACGCCGCTCGTCGGCCAAGGCCAACTCGTCAACCTGAGGTTCAACGTCGTGGGACAGGCCGATTCGTCGTCCGATCTCACGTGGCAAAACTTCGGCCTGAACGAGGGCAACATCTACTTCGCGACCGGTAACGGCCGTGTAACCGTGACGGCTGCGTCCAATAACGCTGCCATCAACGGACGTCTTCTGACATCCGGCGGCCAAGGTGTTGTCAACGCCCGCGTATCTATCACGGATACTACCGGACAGACCCGAACGGTTATCTCGAGCAGCTTCGGCTACTTCCAGTTTGCCGGCCTCGAGGTCGGACAGACGTACAACGTCAGTGTCGTATCGCGACGCTACACGTTTGCCCCGCAAACCGTCAGCGTAACGGACAACGCAGTTGACCTTGACCTCATCGCCCAACCGTAGGGCTGGCAGTGAGACTCGGGCGGGGCACGGATGCCCCG
>JAYVUD010000180.1:0-5542 GCA_043788335.1 Chloracidobacterium sp.
ACCGTTCGACCATCCGCGCCTGTGCCTGGATCGAATAGTCGAACCAACGAGGTTTCTCCGAGTAGCCAAACCCGAGCAGATCGACCGCGACGACGTGAAAACCCTTTTCTGCGAGCATCGGGGCGACCGTTTTCCAAACATAGACCGACGCCGTGTACCCGTGGATCAGCACCATCGGCTGGTTCGACGGATCGCCAAATTCCTGATAATGCACGCGCGCTCCGTCGACATTTACAAAATGCGAGTGGTCCGAGTGGTCGACCTTGTCCGCAACGTCTTCCCATTCGACACTCTCGGCACGCGTCAACAGCTTGACCGCCACCGCCGCTCCGACCGCTCCGCCGATCGCCAACGCAAAATTTCGTTTCTTCATAATCATTTACCTGCCGCCATTTTATACCATAACGACCTTTGGCTGAACAATATTTTCGGCTGCATCGAAAAATCCGACAGCTAACAGGTTTTCCGCCTCATCGAGCATCCGTATCGGTGCATTATCAGTGAAATCGGCTTCGTAGACGCGTGTCGAAAGCCCGTTGCGGGTTTTGTCGACGCGGTCGGCGGCGACAGTGAATTTTGGCAGATGCGAGATCGCCTCGGCCATCGCGATCAGGGCCGACGCAGGATCGGGCAGGGTGGCGAGTTCCTCAAGCGTAATGGCGTTTTCGATCGAGAACTTGCCCGCCCTAGTACGGCGGAGTTCGGCGAGGTGGGCTCCGGATCCGAGTTTGCGGCCGATATCTTGGGCCAGCGTTCGAATATACGTTCCGGCAGAGCACGAAACGCGGAGTCCCAGGTCCCGGGTCCCAAGTCCCAGGTCTGTGGGCCCTGAGCCGTCAATGATATCTAATGCGTGGATAGTAACCCTGGCTGCCGACCGCTCAACCTCGATGCCCTTTCTGGCGGATTCGTGGAGCTTTTTGCCGTCGATCTTTTTGGCAGAGTACATCGGCGGAACCTGGTCGATCTCGCCGCGAAACCCGGTCAGGGCATCTTCCAGATCTTGTCTTGTCACCGCGTCTCCGCGTCCGTCCGTCTCCGAGTCCCGCCTTTTCCCCGTCCGATCTCCGGTATCGGTCTCAAACCCGAATCTGACAGTCGCCTCGTACTCCTTAACGTCCTTGTCCAAAAACTGCGCGAGCCGCGTCGCTTGGCCGACGAGGATAACCATCACGCCGGTCGCAAACGGGTCGAGCGTGCCTGTATGCCCGACGCGCTTTGTTTTCAGTATGCGCCGGACGCGGTACACGACGTCATGGGACGTAATGCCTGCCGGCTTGTCGATGATCAGAATACCATTCACACTTCTTATACTAATGGATGACCAGGCCAGCGCGTAAACGCGACAATAGATCAAAGTTGCACGTTTCGCCCTTGCTAACGCGCGGGCTTGTGCAACAAAATGCATCTGATGTGGAGAAATCGATCGGGAGTACCGGATGAAACAAAACGCGTCGTCAAGGACGTCGAGCGTTCGCGCGAACGGACGATGAACCGTGCCGTCAAACTGCTCGCCGCCAAACCGCGTTCCGTTCGCGAACTCCGTGAACGTCTGCTCGAAAAGCTCTGGACGGACGCGGAGATCGTCGATCGGGTCATCGAAAAACTGAAGGAATACAAGTATCTCGACGACGAGCAATACGCCCGCGACCTTGCGGCTTCGAAATTGCGGCAGAAACCTCAAGGCAAACGCCGCCTGCAGCAGACGATGTCGCAGAAAAAGCTGGACAAGGAAACGGTCGAGGCGGCGATCGCCGACGCCTTTGAAAAACTGCCCGAGGAGGAGTTGATCGACCAGGCCATCGCCAAACGTGTTCGACTGAAAGGAAAGCCGGAGACGCGCGAAGATACCAAAAAATTTTACGATCAGCTGTTCAGACAGGGCTTTGGGTTTGACCTGATTCGCGAGAAGATAAGCTCGCTGGCGAAAGAGCGTTTTGACGAAGATGAATCCGGAATGTGACAGCACGTTCGTCCGCACTTGCATAATTTTAGAACCGCGGATAGATTTTGTCGTATATTATCTTTACAGAGGTAATACGGGGTCGAATGATGCCGCACGACGCGGCCGCGGTGTTGCAAAACGATGCTTACCATCATTGCAGTTTTGGCTATTTTGTCGGCTACCTACGTGCTGTTTCGGTTGACGAGGCGGCATGATCCCGAGCTTCCGCAATACAATTTTAACTACGATGAACCGCCGCCAAACGCGCGGCCGCTGTTTGCTCCGACCCGCGAAGAGCTGCAGCTAGAGGCGGAAACCAACGCCGCCCGGGCTCTGGCTCGCCGCGAGTACCGTGCCAAGGCCGGTGCCCGTGCCGCGGTCGACGCGGCTCTGCTAAAATGGCGAGCGATGCCTGACCGTAATAACGCGGCCGAACTGCTCGGCGTTGCCGCGGGCAACGGGCTCGAGGGCGATTTTTCGCGGGCGGCAAGCGAGATCATCGAACAATTTCACGGGCCCGGCATCGACGGGCTGGCGAACAATGACCTGGCTGCGTTGCTGGACAGCCACATCCGGCTCGTTTCCGATCAGGAGCGAGCGTCCGGTGCGATGTTTTGGCTAAAACAGGAGGCAGCCAAGCTTCGCACGGAAACAGTTGTTGATCAGCGGTGACGGGCGGCCTTTCCCCCGACATTTCGCAAAATATACGACTATGCAAAATAATTTCCCCCTTGTTGTCCTCGGAGTTGTGATCGTTGTCGCGATCTTGGTGCTCTGGTACATTGTGACCAGATTTTTGGTCAATATCGGTGCCAAAGAGGTCGGCATCAAGGAACGCCGCTACTTTGGCCGCCGAATGCCGCAGGGCCGCGTCGTCGCGACCGACGGCGAGGTCGGCCTGCAGGCAGACATTCTCAAACCCGGGCTGCATTTTGTGATGTACCCGGTCGAACGCGTCGTGCAAAAGGTGCCGCTCGTCGAGATCGGTGCCAATGAGCTCGGCGTCATCGAGGCGATCGACGGCGAACCGATGCCGATGGGCTCGATCTTTGCACCCGACCGTGCACAGAACGCTCATAACAACTTTCAGGACCCGATCGCGTTTATCAAACAGGGCGGCGTCAAGGGTATCCAGCTTCGAACCCTGCCGCCCGGAAAATGGGCGATCCACCCGTACCTGTTCCGCGTCTCGATCGCTCAAACAACGGTCGTGCCGCCCGGAAAGGTCGGTATTATCACGGCGGCCGACGGTTCTCCGCTCGATCAGGGACGCCTGCACGGCAAGGCGATCAAAGACCATAAGAATTTTCAGGACGCCGAGGCGTTCATATACAACGGCGGGCAAAAGGGACCGCAGGTCGAGATCCTCACGCCGGGAACCTATCGTATCCACGCCGAATCGGTCTCAACCGAAGACGGCAGCACCCAGGCCGGACTGTTTAATGTGCGGTTCCTGGACGCGACGATGATCACCGAAAATCAGATCGGCTTGGTCGAGGCACTCGACGGTGCTCCGCTCGACCCGCGCGATTACGTTGCCCAGGCGGTGACCGGCCACGACAATTTTCAGGACTCGAATACGTTCATCACCGGCGGCGGCCAACGCGGCCCGCAGAAAGATATCCTGCTACCGGGTACCTACTACATCAACCCGTTGCTGTTTAAGGTGATCCTCGAATCGGCCAAGGAGGTCAAACCCGGCGAGGTCGCGGTCATAGTCTCGAATGTCGGCAAGGACCCGTCCGAAGAGATCCGCAAGGAAATGGCCCGAAAGATACGCGAGCGGCTCGAGGCCGAGGAAGCTCAGCAGATGCAGCTCGCGGCCGCAAAGCTCGACCGTGTCGATGGCGACAAAGCGTCGCTCGAGGAGATCAAGGCCGAACTGCTCTCCGGCGACCCGGCCGACAAGCGGCTCGACAGCGGTGCCCACGAGGCATATGTCGTGCCCGAGGGTTATCGCGGTATCCAGGAAACGGTCGTCGGGCCCGGACGCTATTACGTCAACACTTTGGCGGTCTCGCCGATCATCATTCCGACCACGAACCAAACCGTCGAATGGACCGCCGGCGAGGTGGCGAATACGTTTGACCCCTTTGAGGTGATCTCGAAGGACGGCTTTACGATGCAGCTCGAGGTTCGCGTCGTATTTCGCGTCAAGCCCGAGGACGCGCCCTTTATGGTCGCAAAGATCGGCGACGTGACGCGTTTGATCCAGAACGTGATGCACCCGCTGATAGATTCGATATTCCGCAATCAGGCGTCCGAAAGCTCGGCGATGGCATACTTACAGAACCGCCACGAGGAGCAGGAACGTGCCGAGGCCCGCGTCCGCATGCACCTGCTCAAATACCATGTCGACGTCGTCAACGTGCTCATCTGCCACATCCATCTGCCCGAAGAGCTGATGAAAACGCAGACCGAAAAGATCCTCGCCGAACAGAAACAGAATATGTTCGACGCGCAGCGCGAGGCCGAGGTCAAACGTATCGAGCTCGAACGGACAAGCTCGCAGGCCGACAACCAACGCAGCCTGATGGAGGCGACCGTCGGCGTCGATATCGCCGGCAAACGGTCGGAGCAGCGTAAAAAGGAGGCCGAAGGCGAGGCTTACTATATCAGCGAGACGGGTAAGGCCGAGGCTGAAAAGATGCGTCTTATCGGCGAAGCGCAGGGCGTCGCATATCACGAGCAGGTCAAGGCTCTCGGCGGCAGCAACGTTGCGATGATCGAAACGCTTAAGGTCATCGGCGAAAAAGGCGTCCGCATCACACCCGACATCCTCGCCTCAGGCGGTGCGGGTGGCGAAGGCGGAGGCATCGGCCAACTGCTGCTGCTCAACCTGTTCAAGGACCAGATGAAAAACGGCAACCCGCTGCCTGATGATCCGGTCGTTGAAGTAAAGTAATAACCGCTCCGGCAAGCAAACAGGCTGTCCGATGAGATACTCGTCGGGCAGCCTTTTTCAATGTTCCGCAATGCCTTATTTGGGCGGGACCGACGGTTTCGCTTTTGGTGCGTGGCCGCAGCCAGGATTGGGGCCCGGACTGAGATGTTGTTGATTTGAGGCTCTGTCGTTGGCGATATCGAGACTGCAGCCAGAGGCAGCCTGAACCGAGGAAACAAAATTTCCGCCCGCGATTGTGAACCCTATCATCTTCGCTGGATAATGGAGGCCATGGACCCCGCGTCCGCCGCGCGAAGTAGTTAATGAGTCGTACTTTGTTGGGGCCTATTTCGGCTCAGATCGGAGGACGCAGTTCAGCGGATCCAATGTTAGTGTAACGTTGTTTACTCTGAGGCCTTTGTACACTAAACTAAGCCCATGTGCGTGTCCACTTTACGTGGCCACCTCAATATCTATTGGTCTTAATCCAATGAATATTTATCCCCAAAATTAGTTATGTCACGAATCATTAAGAACATTGATCATGCCGTTGTTAAGAAAACTGCCGCAAGATGCAAGGAAAAAGGAATCACCATTCCAACCTTTGCCCAGATGCGTGATCCTGAAAAAATTCCGCAGTCGATCAAATCCAGATTACCGGCAATTGGTTTGTGGGATATTAATCCCCTAAATCTGTATCGTATTTCCTGGAA
>JAYVUD010000181.1:0-4166 GCA_043788335.1 Chloracidobacterium sp.
TCACACAGGCCCTTACTTACGTGCGGGCTACTGACACGGGCGGGAATTTATCACTATGATCAGTACAGACAAGATTCGCAACATCGCAATTATCGCCCACGTCGACCACGGCAAGACCACGCTCGTCGACGCTATGCTGGCACAATCGGGTACGCACCGCGACAATGAAACGGTCGTCGACCGCGTCATGGACTCGATGGACCTCGAACGTGAACGCGGGATCACGATCATGGCCAAGAACACGTCCGTTCGGTACGGCGACTACAAAATTAACATTTTGGATACGCCGGGCCACGCGGATTTTGGCGGTGAGGTCGAACGCGTTCTGAAAATGGTGGACGGCATCGTGCTGCTCGTCGATGCCGCCGAGGGATGTTTGCCGCAGACGCGCTTTGTGCTGCGCAAGGCTCTCGAACTCAAACTTCCCTGCATCGCACTCGTTAACAAGATCGATCGTCAGGACTCGCGGCCCGAAGAGGTCGTTGACGAGATCTATGACCTGTTCATCGATCTCGGGGCTAACGACCGGCAGATCGAGTTTCCGATCCTCTATTCGATCTCGCGTGACGGTGTCGCCAAAAAGAATCTTGCAGACGAATCTAAGAACCTGATCCCGCTGTTTGACCAGATCATCGAAACGATACCGGCGCCGCACGCTCTGCGGACCGATTCCCTGCAGTTGCTGGTTGCGAATATCGATTACAATCCGTTCGTCGGACGCCTGGCGATCGGCCGCATATTCTCGGGCGAGATCGCCAAAAATCAAGAGGTGCTCGTCGCAAAACGCGACGGTTCGACGCAAAAGACCCGCGTCAAAGAGCTTTTCGTTTTCGAGGGTCTCGAACGTACGACCGTACCCGATGCCGGAACCGGCGAGATCGTCGCACTTGCCGGATTTGACGAGGTCGAGATCGGCGAAACGATCACCCTGGTCGATAACCCCAAACCGCTGCCGGTCATCAACGTCGACGAACCGACGATCTCGATGATCTTTGGCGTCAACACTTCGCCATTTTCGGGTATCGACGGCAAATTTGTCACATCGCGGCAGATCAAGGAGCGCCTCGATCGCGAACTGCTCGGCAATGTCAGCTTGCGCGTCTCGCAGACTGAGGCCGCTGAGCAATTCAAAGTTTCGGGCCGCGGCGAACTGCAGCTGGCGATCCTGATCGAGATGATGCGCCGAGAGGGTTATGAACTGCAGGTTTCGAAACCCGAGGTCATCACCCGCCGCGACGAAACAACCAATGAACTGATGGAACCCCTCGAACTGGTCGTCATCGACGTTCCAGAGGAGTTTATCGGCGTCGTCACCGAGGCACTCGGCCGGCGAAAGGGCCAGATGACCAAGATGATCAACAACGGTTCGGGCCGCGTTCGTCTGGAATATGAGATCCCGTCGCGCGGACTGATCGGTTTCCGCGGTGAGTTTCTGACCGAGACCAAGGGCACAGGACTGCTGAACACGATCTTTCTGAGATTCGACAAATGGCAGGGCGAAATGAAGGGCCGTCAGACCGGTTCGCTCGTCTCCGACCGAATGGGCGAGACCAACACGTACGCTCTCTACAATTTGCAGGAACGCGGCGTGCTGTTCGTCAAGCCGCAGATCAAGGTCTACGAAGGTATGATCGTCGGCGAAAACGCCCGTGCGGTCGATCTCGACGTCAATCCGATCAAAGAGAAAAAGCTCTCGAATATGCGTACAACGTCGGCCGACGAAGCCATGCGTCTCGTCCCGCAGCGTGAAATGTCGCTCGAACGCGCGCTCGAATTTATCGCCGACGACGAACTGATCGAGGTCACGCCAAAGTCGATCCGCTTGCGTAAACGCGTCCTGAAAGCCAACGAGCGGCCGAAAAAGTAAGCCGGAGAATAGGTGGATAAAAGCGAAGTTCGGGAAGATGTGTCTTGACTTTTCCCGGCCGGGGGACTAGTGTCGACTTATTACCCAGACTTGGACTCTCGCCGTCGCCTAGACGCATTTTCCTGAAGGAGGCTCGCATGTTCGTCCGAAATCTCTCGCTCGTCGTTATTTCAATATTTCTCACTATCGCTACACTATCCTTACCGGCTCTAGGTCAAAAGCATGCAGACATTGGTCGGCGGACGGCGCCGACCGAGGCGGATCTCACAGCACTTTCGAGCGACGCATCATTCGTTCCGGAACGGCAACCGTTGTCTTTCGCAGGATCGTACTCGATGGACCGAATGTTTGGCACAGCGTCGCTCAGCGGCGTGATCACGGTCGGGGCGGGTGGCAACTATGCCTCGCTGACCAACAGCGGCGGAGCGTTTCAGGCGATCAATACTCTCGGGTTGAACGGGAACCTGATCATCAACATCATTTCTGATCTGTCTGCGGAAACCGGTGCTGTGCCGCTGAACGAGAGTGCAGGCGGCTTTAGCGTTCTCATCCGTCCGGTCGACCGGCGACGGACCATCTCCGGCACGTCGGCGGCGAGCAGCGGTTTGATCATTATTGCCGGTGCGGACAACGTGACCATCGACGGTTCGTTAGGAAACACCGATGACCGTGGATTAACGATAACAAATGCGACAACGTCGAGTGCTGTCATCTGGATACAGAGCGGTGCGGCGTCCGGAGCAAACGGAAATACCATCAGAAACATCAATCTTGCAGGCTCGGCCGCGACAAACATCGTCGCAGGCGTGCTTGCCGGAGCACCGACTTTCGGCTCGGCGGCGACCTTTCCAAACTCCAATAACACGATTGAAAATATATCCGTTATTAAGGCGGAAAACGCCGTATATATCTCAGGAAACAGCACGACGTTCGATCAAAGCTGGACGATCAAAGGCAACACTTTCGGCTCTACCGTGGCGTCCGAAAAGCTGAGCTATCGCGGAATGCTCATTGGCGGAGTCAATAACTTCGCGGTCACTCAGAACACGATCCGCGGCATTTCGTCCTCAACAACATCCACCTCAACGATGAGCGGTATTCAACTCGCGAACAACTGTACCAACGGTTCAGTCACGCGAAACTTCATCACCGATGTAAAGCACAACAATCCCACAGGCTTCGGCGCTAACGGCATCTTGGTCGGCCAGACGGCAACAGCGGCAAATGTCTCTGTCATCAACAATATTGTCAGCGATGTAGCGACCATTGGCTTTAACGGCATCGGTCTCAATGATAACGCCTACGGCATCGTTATCTCGTCAGGCAGCGGATATAAGCTTTACAACAACTCGGCCTATCTCACCCGATACGACTCGACAATTGACAGCGCCATAACATCCGCACTCAACATTACGTCAGCCGTCACCGCGACGGGAGCGATCGAGCTGATAAATAATTTCTTTGGCGACAATCAGTTGACCGGAACTCGTTATGGCGTAATAAACGCCGCGACTCAAGCCGCCGCAGTTTTCACAACTATCGATTACAACGATTACTTCGGCCAATTTGTGGGACGGCAAGGCAGTACCAACCTCCAAACACTACCGCTCTGGCAAAACGCCACGTTGCAGGATGCTCACTCTATTTCGTTAGGTCCAGGCGTTTATTCGGATATTCATCTACACATCACTGCGGGTAGCAATCTAAATAACAAGGGAATTTTACTGGCCGCCGTTCCATCAGACTTTGATGGTGAGCCGCGCCCGAGTTTCGGCGGGACAGAAATCGGTGCCGACGAGCAGTACGGAAGGGCGAATCTCACTGGGCGAATCCTGACGGCCGAGGGTCAGCCAATAAAGAATGTTCGAATCATCGCTACAGCTTCTGCGTTTAGTGCAAGTACCGTTACCAACGGGCTCGGTTATTTTGTATTTCGAGATGTTCTGACACAACGCGATTACACTTTAACTTTCATCTCGAAACAATACGCATTTAGCCAGCCGGTTGTAACACTTTCGCATACGTCCGACAACAGTTCTAACTACTTTGCAGATCCCGTACTTTAGGTTGATGCGAATTAGCGTAACATGGAGCTAACACGCCTTAATTTTACAAAGTTTTCAAAGGAAATAAAAATATGGCTGATGCCTCTTCGACAACCAAGGGAATAACAAAACTCGATGTTGACCCGACCTCTCCCACCGACCCGATAGCTGTGGGAATCAATTCACCACGGGAGGAAATGAACCTAAAACTCGATTGGTTAGACAACTTGCCGAATGCCGTAAGTGTGATCGGT
>JAYVUD010000182.1:0-7197 GCA_043788335.1 Chloracidobacterium sp.
CCGTCCCTGAAAGGGACGAATGAGGCCGTCTTTATCGGTACTCGAGACATTATGCGTCCCTTTCAGGGACGGAAAAATGCTTGGATCATTTGTCGCCGGGTTTCACCCGACGCTATTACCTTTGTCCCTTTCAGGGACTTCTTAAACAGCCTCTTTTCTTGGATCGATGACCTAACCACTATGGCTTTGTCGAGCTGACCTCGGCCCACGCCGTTTCTGCTTTCGCCAAGGCGGTCTGCAGGTCCTTTGCCGCGGCAACGGCTTGGGCGCTCGGGGCGACGTCGGCGTCCTGCAATAGGTCGAGCAACTGCGTAAACGCACCCGCAAGCCGGCCGAGCGGTAAGTCGGCGACCTCAACCCGAGGCGAGGCACCGCCGCCGGTCAGAGCGGTTAGCTTCCGGATAGCGGCGTCGAGGCGTGACTTATCCGCGTCAGTAGTTGCCTTTGCCCGGGCGGCGGTTGCGTCGTCGAGCATTTTCCTTGCTGCGGCGACCATCTCCGCAGATCGTTTAGCGCCGTCGTAAGCCTGCATCGACAGCTCAAATTGCTGTTTCAAACCGGCCGCGGATGTGGTTACCCGCGGATCGATTCGCACATTAAGTTGCTGCGTGTACACCTTGCCATCCACCGTCAGCTTTACGGTGTATGTACCGGGCAGAACCGCCGGCCCCTGTGGCACCCACGGCGTGTCCTTGTAGATCGCCGAGATCGGTAGATCGTAGCCGTCTGACGGCGGAACAGGGTAAAGCAGGTCCCACGTGAATCGCTGCATTCCCGCCTCGTTCTTGAGTGGCTGGAAAGGCCGTATCCAGTAAGTGGGCGGGTTGATCTTTTTCAGCTCGACGTCGAGCGGTTTGTCGTCGCTTGCGAATCGACGGACGAGTTTGCCCGCGGCGTCGGTGATTTCCAGTACGATCGGCGTCTTTGCCGGAGTCTTAAGATAGTAATTGATGATCGCACCGTCGGGCGGATTTTCGCCGGCCGGTTCCTCGGGCGGAAACGGCGTGTCAGTGTGCATACTGCGCTTGACGCGGGTCGCTCGCTGCGGTGCAAAGAGCGTGGCATTTGCCGATGCCGTTGCCGGAGCCAATTGCCGCAGCGGCGTGACATCATCGAGTATCCAGAAACTGCGGCCGTGCGTGCCGACGACGATGTCGTCATCTTTGACCACCAGATCGCGGATCGATGTCGCCGGCATGTTGAGCCTCAGCGGCTGCCAATTATCGCCGTCATCGATCGAAAAATACACCGCTTGCTCGGTACCGCAATAGAGCAATCCCTTTCGCACCGGATCTTCGCGGACCGAATTGACGATACCACCCGCCGGGATGCCGTTGACGATCTCTTTCCAGGTCTTGCCGCCGTCGTGCGTTCGCAGAATGTGCGGCCGCAGGTCGTCGAGGCGCAACGTGTTGATCGCCGCGTATGCCGTGTTTGCGTCAAATCGTCCGGCGTCGATGAGCGATACTTTTGCCCAAGATCTGAGCTCGGGCGGCGTCACGTTGGCCCAGTTTTTACCGCCGTCACGCGTCACGTGAATGAGCCCGTCATCGGTGCCCGCCCAGATCGTATTAATATCTTTGTATGACGGGGCGACCGTGTAAACGACGCCGCGGCGGGGCATCGTCTCCATCTCCTTGGTCGCATAGATCCCGACGTTCGCGGGCACATCCCATTTCTCACGCGACAGGTCAGGACTGATCACGTCCCAACTTTGTCCGCCGTTCATGGTCTTGAAAATGACGTTGCCGGCGTAGAAAAGCGATCTATTGTCGACCGGCGAAAAGATCACCGGTGCGGTACGCAGAAATCGATATTTGCCTGTTCGCACGGCTTCCGGGGCGATGTTCTGAACGTGGCGTGTGCGTCGGTCAAAGCGGGTTAATTTGCCGCCGTATATGATATTCGGGTCGAGTGGATCGGATGCGACATAGCCATATTCCTCGACGCCGACAGTCTCCCAGTCCCATGCCCCGATCGCTCCCGTCCGTCCCCGCGACGCCACGCCCGCCGAACCGCTTTCCTGCTGGCCGCCGTACACCCAATATGGATACTGGTTGTCGGTATTGACGTGGTAAAACTGTGCCGTCGGTTGGTTGTACCAGCTTGACCACGTTTCGCCGCCGTTGACGGTGATCGTCGCTCCCTGGTCACTGGCTATGATCATAATGTCCGGGGTCGTCGGGTTGATCCAAATACGGTGATAATCGTCGCCGCCCGGGGCTCCCTTGAAACTCTCGAACGTCTTACCGCCGTCTGACGATCTATGCGATGCGACGTTGGCTATGTAGACCTTGTTGGGATCGGTCGGATGCACTCTGATCTCAGCAAAATCACTGCCGCGGCCCCACAGACGCGGATCACCATTGACGAGCGTCCAACTCGCACCGGCATCACTCGAAGCGTAAATACCCGCGGCCTTCGGCGAAGCGTCAATCGTGGCGTAGAGTTTATTAGGATCAGACCGCGAGATCGTAAAGCCGATACGGCCGAGGCGCTGTTCGACCGTCGGCAATCCTTTAGTTAACTTATTCCAGGTCGTACCGCCGTCGGTAGATTTGAACAGGCCGCTCTCCTTGCCCTGCCATGCACCGTTCTCCCACGGGCCCTGGCGGCCGGCCCACAGATCAGCGTAGATCACCTGCGGATTTTTCGGGTCAAATTCGACCTGCATTGCTCCGGTGTTTTCGTCCTTATACAGCACCTTGGCGAACGTCTTGCCGCCGTCCGTCGAACGGTAAATACCGCGTTCCTCGTTCGGCCCATACGGATGGCCGAGCACGGCGACAAATAGGCGGTTCTCGTTCGTCGGGTCGACCGCGATCGACGCGATCTGCTGGCCCTCACGCAGGCCGAGATGCGTCCACGTTTTGCCCGCGTCAGTCGATTTGTACATACCGTCGCCTGTCCCGAGGTCAGGCCTCTGCAGGCCCTCGCCGCTCCCGACGTAGAGCACGTTCGGATTAGATGGGGCGATCGCGATATCGCCGATCGAACCGGTCGGTTGGTCATCGAAGATCGGTTTCCACGTCCGCCCGGCGTCGGTCGTTTTCCAGACACCGCCGTTATTGACGCCGATGTAGAAAACGTTGGGCTGCGACGGTATGCCGACCGCACCGACAGTTCGTCCGCCGCGAAACGGTCCGATCATCCGCCAATGCATACTCTGATAGAGCGAGGCGTCGACCTTTTGGGCCGCAACGGCGGGAGCAAATGAGACGACGGTTAACAAGACAAAGCAGCAAAGCACGAGGCTTCGCGGCAGGTTAATAAGTGGATTTGGCATTGATCTTCTCCTGAGGGCAATAATCAAGGAGATTATCAGAAAACGAGTTTTGACGTTAGCGGCCCGCGACGGAAATCGCCCCCGTTCAAAGATTCAAATGAGAAAAGGACAGATCCAAATCGGATCTGTCCTTGTATCTGACGATCTATTGTCGCTTTACGCCCGCTCGTCCATATCGCGGAGTTTGAATGCAACCACCGAATAATTCGGTTTTTTCGGCCCGTCAGGCGGCGGATTCTTCGGCTGCGGGGTGATCACCGGCGGATTACCGGGTTTCGGCGGCGGCTTTTTCTGATCGTTGTCTTTCTGGGCCGACGCCGCAATCGCAAGGCCGACGACTACTGTCAATGTAAATAGGATATTTTTTAATACTTTCATCGCTTTATTTCTTCCTCTTTTTCCAAGAAATCACGCCTCCGGGGAAAGAGGGAAGGTGCGTCCGCATGTGTCATATGCAATCTCAGTGCCACAGACCTCGGTTGGATTGATTACTATGCTAATTGGTTGGATTAATAATTTTGGGTATCCCATAGGGTCATCGAAACTTTACGTTTTCCGTTATTTCTATACGAAAACGTGAATCTCTTATTATTTTCGTTAACACATCGGTGCGGAAATTTGCTGCCGCCGCTCTTTTGATAGAGGTATTTGGTGGCATAATCGTTGTATGGAAAAAACAAAGAGTTCTGCAGACTCGATTCGTGCCGTTTTAGTCTTGATCGCAACGATCGGGACCATTGTTTTCAACGGCCTCGCCGCCACCGGTTACGTCAATGGCGTCACGCCGCAGATCATTTCGGCCAAATATCCGACCGTACTGACGCCTGCCGGATACGCGTTTTCGATCTGGAGCCTGATCTATCTGGGGATGATCGCCTTTAGTATTTATCAAATACTGCCGTCGAAGCTCGCCAGATTTCGCTCCGTGCGAACGCTCTACATTGTGAGCTGCCTGTTCAACTGTGCCTGGATCTTTTTCTGGCACCGCGAGGCTCTCGGTATCTGCCTCGCGCTGATTACCGGTCTGCTGGTCTCGCTCGTGCTGATAATGTGGCAGTTTCGCGCTTTGGCGCCGACGCGCGAAGCGCTGTTTACCAAGGCTCCGTTCGGTCTCTACGCCGGATGGGTCACGGCCGCAACGCTCGTCAATTTGGCGATCTTTTTGTCCGCGAGCGGTGTGTCGATGTCGCCGCCGGCGTGGAATATTTTCGCGATCCTCTGTCTGACGCTGGCAACCGCCGCCGCCGCCGCCGTACGCTTTAAGCTGCGACATTTTTTGTATCCGCTCGCCGTCGCGTGGGCGGCGACCGCAATAGCTGTCAAACAGAGCGGAAACACGACCATCACTGTTGCCGGGGCGGTGTGTGTGATCGTCTGCCTCGTGCTTGCGGTTAGTTTTGTAATGGACCAAAAGAGCTCGACGACATGAACCGCGGCAAAATTTGCATCTCAGTCTGCGCCGAAACCGCAGATGCCCTGATCGAGCAGATTCGTCGAGCCGAACCGCTGGCCGACGTTATCGAAGTGCGGTTTGACGGCCTCTCGAGAGCCGAATTTGATCCAGGCGATCCCGAGGCTTCCGAACGAACGTTAAAAAAAATATTCGAACACCGGACGGAAACGCCGTGGATATCGACCTTTAGATCTCAGGCTCAGGGCGGACAGCGTGATGCGACCTTTCGCGAGCGAAACGCATTTTGGAAAAGCGGATTCGCCACCGAATATTGTGATCTTGAGGAAGACATGATCGCGGTCGGGGACGGCGGTAACTTTGATACGTCGATCTGTTCGTATCACGATCTCGCCGGCGTTCCTGCCGATCTCGACGCACTTTACGAACGCCTCAGATCCGTCGGGGCCGATATCATCAAGATCGCATATGCGGCCGAGGATATCACTGACACGATCCCCGTCTGGCGTCTGCTTGAGCGATCAAATGCTGAAGATCAAAAGGTCATTCCGATAGCGATGGGTGACGCGGGCAAATTGACACGGATCCTCGGCCTCGCTCATGGTGCATTTCTTACCTACGCGTCGCTCGACACGGGCGGCGAGACCGCTCCCGGACAGGTGACGGCAAATGACCTGACGGACATCTTTCGGGCGAAAAGCCTCGACCGTGAGACCAGGGTTTTCGGTGTGCTCGGCGACCCGATCGCCCAGTCCCTGTCGCCCTATATGCACAACCCGGCGTTTGCCGCGAGCGGAATGAACGCGGTTTTTACGTCGCTGCTCGTCAAAGATGTCGGCGATTTTATGCGGCGTATGGTCCGGGCAGAGACCCGTGAGATCGAACTCAATTTTGGCGGATTTTCGGTGACGATGCCGCATAAACAGGCGATAATGCCGTATCTCGATGCCATCGACCCAACCGCCGCCGCGATCGGAGCGGTCAACACGGTCAAGATCGACGGCCGCAAACTCACCGGCTACAATACCGACGCCCATGGTTTCATCACGCCGCTCAAGGCGAGATTTGGTGATCTCCGTAGTGCCAACGTTGCCGTCGTCGGTGCCGGCGGTGCAGCCAGAGCCGTGGTTTACGCTCTGAAACAGGAACACGCCGACGTAACCGTTTTCGCCCGTGACGTTCGAAAGGCCGACATCCTTGCGGATGAGTTCGGCGTCCGAGCGGCCGAGATCTCAAACTTTAGATCTCAAATTTCAGATAACAGCGATCAAAATTCAAAGATCGCGGGTCAAAGGTCCAAGCTCAGTTCTTTATTCGACATCCTCGTCGATACGACCCCGCTTGGCATGACGGGACCGCGTGAAAATGACGCGCTTTTTAACGCTGAGCAACTTGCCGGACTGAAATTCGTATATGATCTCGTGACTAAGCCCGTCGACACCCCGATCCTTCGCGAGGCAAAACTCGCCGGCATCGAGACGCTCGGCGGTATCGAGATGCTGGTCGCCCAGGGCGTGCGGCAGTTTGAAATATGGACCGGCGGCGACGCACCGGCCGAAGTGATGCGAACCGCGGCACTTGCCCGTATGAAACAATTACAAAAATGACCGTTGAAGCCCTAAATTGCCCCAACTGCGGTGCTGCCGTCGACAGCGACCGGACCCAATGCCAATTTTGTAAATCCCGCCTAAAGTCGATGGCGTGCCCCAAGTGTTTTGGCCTAATGTTCGTTGGCAATGAGTTTTGCGGTCATTGCGGTGCGAAAATGGTGAAAGCCGAGGTTCTCCAGGGCGAAAAAATCGGCGATTGCCCGCGTTGCCGCATTTCACTCGAACTGCTCGAGATCGGGACGACGACATTTCGCGAATGCAGGAAATGCGACGGTATGTGGGCTGACGTCGAAACGTTTGAAACGGTATGTGCGGCACGCGAGGAGCAATCCACCGTTTTAGGCGTTATCGCTGCACGTATGCGAGCATCTCAGCCGATGTCAAAGGTCAGCTATGTCCCATGCCCAGACTGTGATCAACTAATGAACCGCAGCAATTTTGCCAAAGCATCGGGCATCATCATCGACATATGCAAAAAACACGGCGTATGGTTTGACGCCGGCGAGTTGCCGTCGATCATCGAATTTATTCAAAAAGGTGGTATGGAGATCGCCCGCCAGCGTGAACGTCGAGAACTCGAGGAGCAACGCGACCGGTTCAGAGAGGAACAACGCGACCTCGGAATTCGGAATCGAAGCTTCGTCGACAGCGATCCTGGGGACCGCGAGGACGAGTTTGGCATTCGCGGATTTATCGCCAAGCTTTTTTGAAGCCGGTGTCTACTCGCTGTTCACTGAAATAAATCACATTTTCCGGAGGATCCCTGATCTTGAAATTTTCAATACGCAACGCATCTCTTTTTGTCCTATTCCTCGTTTTCAGCACCCATTTTGCCGCCGCGCAGGCTCCCGTGTGGGAACCGCAGCGAACGTGGGTCTTTATGGTCGGAC
>JAYVUD010000183.1:0-4969 GCA_043788335.1 Chloracidobacterium sp.
AATGCTCGAAGACATCGCGGTCCTCACGGGCGGCAAGGTCATCTCTGAGGATCTCGGCATCAAGCTCGAGACCATCACTCTCGAAGACCTCGGTAAAGCTAAAAAGGTGACGATCGGCAAGGATGACACAACAGTCGTCGAAGGTGCAGGAACCGGCGAAGCGATCGACGGTCGCATCAAAACCATCCGTAACCAGATCGAAGACACGACCAGCGACTATGACCGTGAGAAGCTCCAGGAGCGTCTTGCTAAATTGGTCGGCGGCGTTGCTGTGATCAAGGTCGGTGCCGCTACCGAGACCGAGATGAAGGAAAAGAAAGCTCGCGTCGAAGACGCAATGCACGCAACCCGTGCTGCTGTCGAAGAAGGCATCGTAGCCGGCGGCGGAGTCGCTCTGGTCCGCGCTTCTAAGGTCCTCGACGATTTCAAAACGGATGCTGAGGATCACGACGAACAGATCGGCGTGACCATCGTCAAACGTGCTCTCGAAGAGCCGCTCCGCCAGATCGCGCAGAACGCGGGTCAAGAGGGTGCGGTCGTCGTCGGCAAGGTTCGCGAAGGCGACGGACACTTTGGCTTTAACGCTTCGAGCGAAAAATACGAAGACCTCGTCGCAGCCGGTGTCATCGACCCCGCAAAGGTCACCCGCACCGCTCTGCAAAACGCAGCTTCGATCGCGGGCCTCATGCTCACCACCGAAGCCATGATCGCCGACGTCCAAGACGACAAGGGCGGCGACCCAATGGGCGGCATGGGCGGCATGGGCGGTATGGGCGGCATGGGAATGTAAATCGGAACGCGGACACTCTTGTCCGCCTCCGAGTCAGAACCGCGAGCAACAGCGACCGGGTTCCAAAATACAAAAGGCCTCGTCATCCGACGGGGTCTTTTTTACTAACTTTTTTCTTGCCGTCTCCACCGGTTTGGGGTAAATTAGGAATATGGGTACACAGGAATTAGTTATCAAGGAGATCGCGACGCTACCCGAGAAGCTGCAGCGAGAGGTCTACGACTTTGCAAGATTTCTCAAGACTAAGACTTCTGACGAAGCCTTTGACGGTCTGCTATTGAGCCAGTCGGCTCTCGAAAAAGACTGGGATACGCCCGAAGAGGATGCCGCATGGTCAAACCTGTAATCGGTGACGTTGTAGTCCTTCCTTTCCCACAGACTGATCTCCAAGTTGGAAAGCGTCGTCCGGCCTTGGTCGTTGCCGATCTCTCGGGCGATGACCTCATCCTATGTCAGATAACCAGCAAATCTCACCACCGCGATCCTTATTCGATACCGCTCCTAACCACCGAATTTGACCGTGGCGGACTCAAACTCGATAGCCACATCCGAGCCAACCGTCTCTTCACGGTCGATCACGCCGTCATTCTCTATGTCGTTGGCAGTATCAAACCAAATAAACTCGCGGAAACACGTGCTAAGATCCGTGACTTGTTTCCATAACGGCCGCCCGACGAAAACCTACACAAATGTGATTTCCTGCTGACTTGAAACTGCAAGCATCTTGCCAATGCCAACAAATTCGGTCATATCCGGCAAAGCAATGATAAACATGGATTGTACACTCCGCTCCTCGTAACGCCGTTGGAGCTTTTGGGAGAATCACTATGAACGTAGAAAAAGATATAGCGATCGATCGAGTCCGCAAGGTCAGACATAAAATTTCTGCCAGCTTTGGTCACGACACACAGCGAATGGTAGAGCACTATTTGGAATACCAAAAGAAATTCTCCGACCGCCTCGAACCGATGACGAAGCCGCATTACGAAGAAACGAATGAGGTCGCTCTCAAAAAATGAATGCAGGCCTCATGCTCACCACCGAAGCCATGATCGCCGACGTCCAAGACGACAAGGGCGGCGACCCAATGGGCGGCATGGGCGGCATGGGCGGCATGGGAATGTAAGCCCTCCCCGACACGCGGATTTTCAGTCCGTAGTTCGTCAATTGAAAAGGCCTCGGCACACGCTGGGGCTTTTTCCATTGACATTGTCTCAGGAATAGTGAAAATCAAACATGGAATTGTTAGGAGATTTATATGAAGCCTGAAAAAGACCCAGGCATAGCATGGATACGCGAGATCCGGCATCAGATTTCCGCCGAGTGCGGCCACGACCCTAAAAAGTTTGGCGACCATCTCCGCGAACTGGAAAAAAACTCGCCGACCGCCTAGAACCGATGACAACACCGCATTTCGATGTAACAAACAAGACCGTTGTGGAAAAATGATCAATTATTCGATGGTTTTCTTATTCTCAATTTTCCATTCTCCAATATCAATTCATTTTGCGGGCGGTATGGGAATGTAATCCCGAGTCTAGGTAGTTAGTAAAGGCTTCGCTCGGTAGGGCGAGGCTTTTTTTTGGCGTTGGTTATCGTTTTCCGGACGGCGACCAGACGTCTTCCAAAGAATCGCGGAATCGCACGCCTGTCCCCGTTCTTTTCATCTGAACCCGTTCTTTTCATCTTGTCTGCTGCTCAGAATACGGTTATCACCCAGTCCATTGTTGCCACCCGCCATAAAATCCAACCCCGTCACGTTGTCGTTCAGAGTGATGATCTGACTTGGCTGGTCAAAGATATATTTGCGTGCCGAGACCGTCAAGATGTACGTTTCCCCGGCCGTCAGGCCGGCAACCAAATATCTGCCGTTCCGGCCGGTCACGACTGTTATCGGGTTACTTAGCGAGTTGCCAGTGACGGTTATCCTCGCGTTAGTGATTCCCCGCCCATCTGCGAGGATCACGCGGCCGGAAACAGAGCCCTCTCCGGCTGTCTGTAAGGCGAGGTACGCGATCTGCACCGATTCGAGCACGCTTCCCGAACCGTTAAAGAAGCCGCCCGGAAGATAGCCGCGCGCTCGGATCAAAATATTTGCTGACGTTGGAAGGCTGAGCCCGGTGAGGGTAAAGCTGCTTGTAGTGCCGACACGCGTGCCCTGGCCCAAAAAGCTATAGGACACTCCATTATCTGTTGATAGCTCGAACGTCGCTCGCCAGAGTTCGGCGCTTGAGCCGCCACGTGACCATGTCACGGTCGGGCGCGTCACGGTGAGGCTCTGAACGGCAGGGGTGTTGTTGGAGAGGCGGGCGATATTGTCGCGCGCGACGGGCGCACCACCGTTCGGCGAGAGCGTGGTAAAACCGCCGCCAATAAGCACACGTCCGTCCGCCTGCACCGCGATCGAATTGACAGTGCCGTTCGCGTTCGGGTCGAACGATGGGTCAACGGTCCCGTCGACGTTGAGCCGGGCGATGCGATCACGCGTCACTGTCGCACCGCCATTTGGTGAGAGCGCGGTAAACCCGCCCCCGATCAGAACACGGCCGTCCGCCTGTACGGCGAACGAATCGACGACACCCGCGTTCGCGTTAGGGTCGAACGACACGTCGACCGTCCCGTCGACGTTGAGCCGGGCGATGTGATTGCGGGTAACCGCCGCGCCGCCATTGGGCGAGAAAGACGTAAAGGAACCGCCTAAGAGCACTCTGCCGTCGGCCTGTACCGCGACCGAATCGACAACGCCGGCATTCGCGTTCGGGTCGAACGCCGCGTCAAGCGTCCCGTCCGCATTAAGCCGGGCAACCCGGTTGCGCGTCACCGCCGCACCGCCGTTTGGCGAAAGCTTGCTGAAACTGCCCCCGATTATGATACGGCCGTCCCCCTGAACTGCGAACGAAAAGACAGCGCTGTTCGCCTTTGGATCAAACGACGGGTCAAGCGTCCCGTCAGCATCGAGCCGGATGATATTGTTGCGCGTCACCGCCGCACCGCCGTTAAAATTGCCGCCGACTAGAACACGGCCGTCCGTCAACACCACTATCGAAAAGACGGCGCCGAAGTTCACGTTCACGTCAGGGTCGAACGACGCGTCGACCGTTCCGTCCACGTTGAGCCGGGCGATGCGATTACGCGTGACGGCCGTGCCACCATTCGGCGAGAGCGTGGTAAAACTGCCGCCGATAAGCACACGTCCGTCCGGTTGCACCGCGATCGAATTCACAGCGCTGTTAGCATTTGGGTCGAACGTTGGGTCAAGCGTCCCATCCGCATTCAGACGAGCGATGCGGTTGCGCGTCACCGCCGCACCGCCGTTTGGCGAAAGCGTGGTAAAACCGCCGCCGATAAGTATCTTACCGTCCGCCTGCACCGCGACCGCATTGACGCTACCGTTCGCTCTAGGGTCAAACGATTGAGTAAGCGTTCCGTCGGCATTTAGACGGGCGATGCAGAGGATCACGACCGCCGTACCACCGCTTGGCGAGAGCGTGAAAAAAAAGCCGCCGATCAGTATTTTGCCGTCCGACTGCACCGCTATCGAATAGACAGTGTTGTTCGCACCAAGGTTGAACGACGGATCAAGCGTCCCGTCAGCATTGAGCCGGGCGACCCGGTTGCGCGTAACCGCCGCACCTCCGTTCGGCGAGAGCGTCGTAAAATCACCGCCGATAAGAACACGGCCGTCCGTCTGCACCGCAAGCGAATAGACTGCATTGCTTGCCTTCGGGTCGAACGACGCATCGACCGTCCCATCGACGTTGAGTCGGGCGATGCGATTACGCGTCACAGCCGCACCGCCGTTTGGCGAGAGCGTGGTAAAACTGCCGCCTATGAGCACACGTCCATCCACCTGTACCGCGATAGAAAGGACCTGACTGTTTGCGTTCGGGTTGAACGATGCGTCAAGCGTCCCGTCAGCATTGAGCCGTGCAATATTGTTACGCGTGACGGCCGCGCCACCATTCGGCGAGAGCGTGGTAAAACCGCCGCCGATAAACACACGTCCGTCCGCCTGCACCGCGATGGAAAGGACCTGACTGTTTGCGTTCGGGTTGAACGATGGATCAAGCGTCCCGTCCGCATTGAGCCGTGCGATATTGTTGCGCGTGCCCACCCCACCGCCGTTTGGCGCAAGAGTGGTAAACTGGCCGCCGATAAGTACACGTCCGTTCGCCTGCA
>JAYVUD010000184.1:0-18538 GCA_043788335.1 Chloracidobacterium sp.
CTTTACCGTAATGCAGAGTTGCTGATCCTCGACGAACCGACCGCTGTGCTCTCGCCGCAGGAGGTTGAAGAGTTTTTCGGCATTCTCCGCCGGATGAAGGGACAGGGTAAGACCATCATTATCATCACACACAAACTCGACGAGGTGCTCGCAATTTCGGACGAGGTAACGGTGATGCGGGACGGCAAATCGGTTGGGAATGTTAAGACCGCCGACACGAGTGCTAAGGACCTGGCACGGATGATCGTCGGCCGCGACGTCCTGTTGCGGGTCGAAAAGACCGACGCCGATCCGCGTGCCACTGTTCTCGAGGTCAAGGGGCTGAATGTCGCCGGCAAGCACGGCTCGGCGTCCGTCAAGAATGTGTCATTTACTGTGCGAGCCGGCGAGATCGTCGGGATCGCCGGCATTGAGGGCAATGGCCAGACTGAACTGATCGAGGCTTTGTCGGGCTTGAGCAAGGCGACGGGCGGCAATGTGGAGTTTGACGGCAAGGATGTGACAAACCGCTCCGCCCGGCAACTCAAGGAACTCGGCATCGCTCATATCCCGGAGGATCGCCACAAACGCGGTTTGCTGCTCAATTCTGATCTGGCTGAAAACTCGATCCTCGGGGTTCACTATCGTCCGCCTATTTCGTCGGGTGGATTGATGAACAATGCCGCGATCGGGAAACGCGTCGTCGAGATAATCAAGGATTTTGATGTGCGTCCCGGCGACCCGACACTGTCGGCAAAATCTCTCTCGGGCGGCAACCAGCAAAAACTGATCATCGGCCGCGAATTTGAGCTTAATCCGAAACTAATGCTCGTATCGCAGCCGACACGCGGCGTCGATATCGGGGCGATCGAGTTTATTCACCGCAAGCTTATCGAACTTCGCGATGCCGGATCTGCCGTGCTGTTGGTGTCCGCTGAGTTGGAGGAGGTTACGGCCCTGGCCGACCGCTTGCTCGTGATACGCGACGGCGAGATCGTCGGTGAAGTAAACCCGAAGGTGACCTCGGTCGAGGATATCGGATTGATGATGACCGGCGGAAACTAAGCCGCCTGAAAGGTCGGCCTACGCTTTCACCGTTCCGAATAATTCTTTCATTTTCAGAACTGCCCGCTCGAGGTTATGGAATGATGTTGCGTACGAGAATCGGATGTAACCGTCGGCACCAAATCCCGCGCCGTCGGTGACGACGAGCTGCGCTTCGTGGAGTAGGTGATCGCAGACGTCGTTTGAGCTTTTGAATTTTTCGCCGAGCAAACCGCGCACATCGACAAATGCGTAAAATGCACCCTCTGGCATCGGGCATTTGAACCCTTCGATCTCATTCAGCTTCGGGATCAGCCAGTTTTTACGGCGTTCGTACTCGGTCGTCATCTCGTTGACCGCCCAGGATGTTTCGTCCGTATTTCGCAGTGCCTTGGCACACGCGTACTGAACGAAAGACGTCGGGTGAGTGGCGGAGTGGCTTTGGAGCTTGACCATTGCCTTGGTCCACGTCGGGTTGGCGATGGTGTAACCCGCACGCCAGCCAGTCATCGCGTAGGTCTTGGAAAAGCTGCCGGCGATGCAGACGTAATGCCGAAGTTCTTTTGGCAATGACGCAAGCGAAAACGGTGTCGCCGGCGGGTAGACAAAAAACAGGTAACAATCGTCCGACAGCACATAGACGCCGCGAGCGGCACATACTTCGACGATCCGAACCATCTCGCTCGCCGGAATTACTTCGCCCGTCGGATTGTTTGGCGAATTGATAATGAGCAACCTGGTCTTTGGCGTGATCGCCGCCGCGACCTGGTCCGCGGTGAGGATAAAATTAGTTGACTCGGTGTCGATAAACACGCTGTTCGCCCGGCAGAAGGTGACGATCTCGGGGAATGTTACCCAGTACGGCTTTGGGATAAGCACGTCGTCGCCGGGATTGAGCAGCGTGCACGCGGCGTTAAAAAGTGCCTGCTTTCCGCCACAGGCCGCGGCCACCTCTGACGAATCGAACATCGTGCCAAACCGTGCGGCATAAAAATCGACGATCGACGACCGAAACTCCGCCGTTCCGGCGGTTGCCGTGTATTTAGTCATGCCTTTTTCGAGGCCTTCCCAAGCGTACCGTTTGATGAACTGCGGAGTGTCGAAATCGGGCTCGCCGACCGAGAGGTCAAGGACGTCGATGCCGCGTGCCCGCATATCGGCGGCGGCCTGGGCGGCGATCAGCGTCGACGAGCCTTTCATTGCGGCGACATGGTCGGAAACTTTGAACGGATTTGCCATACTGTGATTTTACCGCAGAGACGCTGAGGAGCAGAGAGAAGAATGTAAAGTTTTCAGTGTGTTCATTATCGAATGCGTCGCTAATCGCCGAGTTTACTAAAATACCTTTGTTTCGTCTGCTCCGCGCCTCAGCGACTCTGCGGTTAAACCAACTTCTCCCGCATTTTTTGTTCAACGAGTTCCGGGATCAGGCCCTCGACGCGGCCGCCTAACTCGAAGACCTGTTTCATTAGCGTCGACGAGACATACGAGTATTCCTCGCCGGCCATCAGGAAGACCGTTTCGATCGCCGGTTCGAGCCGGCGGTTCATCAGAGCCATCCGGAGTTCATACTCATAATCGCTGACGGCCCGGATGCCGCGGACGATCGCGGTCGCCCCTGAACGATTGGCAAAATCCGCAGTCAGGCCCGAAAAGCTGTCGACGACCAGCGTACACCCGTCCGTATCGACCGCGGGCAGGATCTCGCGAATCATCGCACATCGCTCGTCGACCGAGAACATCGGTTTTTTTTCGGCGTTGTTAAGGACAGCCACGATCATCTCGTCAAAAAGGGGCGAGGATCGTTTGATAATATCGAGATGTCCGTTTGTAAGTGGATCAAATGACCCCGGGAAGATGGCTCGCCGCATAATTGCCTCAAACGTGTATGCACAAAGTAATTACGGTTTGTAATTAATTTGTCACTTAGCTGCTGTGGACCTACCAAACTGTCGAAAAAGGTGCTAGTATCTTGTAAATTCAAACAAGTTTCGACAGCTGTTTGGCGTAAATAACATAGCATAAGACCGGACATGAATAAAAACGGACAAGCCGCGGCATTTTACGACCTCGAGGGCACATTGGTCAGCACGAACCTCGTCCACACGCTAGCGTTTTATGCCAAGCGTCAGCAGGGCCTGTGGCAAACGGCGAAAAAGAGCGTCGGAACGCTCGCGAAATTGCCGTTTTTCGGGATCACGGACCTGTATTCGCGCAATGTATTTAACGAGGTGTTTTTCAAGAGCTACGAGGGATTTTCGCAGGATCGCCTTCGGTATTTTTCGGACGAACTGTTCGAAGAGGTCCTGAAACCCGCAATTTTCGACGGAACACCCGAACTGATCGCCCAAGGCAAAAAGATCGGCCAACGGCAGGTCGTGCTGACCGGAGCCCTCGATTTTACGATCGAAAAGATGATGGCATATCTCGGTATCGACGATTACGTGGCGAACCGGCTTGAGTTCGTCAACGGTTATGCGACGGGTCGCGTCCTGCCGCCGGTTATGGCCTCGGCAACCAAAGCCCAATGGATCCGCGAATACGCCGAACGCGAGAATATTAATCTTTCCGATTCATATGCTTATTCGGATTCGATCTCGGACCTGCCGATGCTTTCGATCGTTGGACACCCGGTCGCGGTATGTCCGGATTTTCGCTTAAAGCAGACGGCGTTGCAGCACGACTGGGCGATTCTTGATTTGAAATGAAAAACCTCCTTGGATCAATCGAAGTGTGTAATAATGGCTACGTAGCCACTTTCGATCAATGGCTAACGGGAGCGTCAAATGTCACACAACGTGAAAGAAGCGAAAAATAATTTCAGTAGCATTATCAGGCTTGCCGAAAGTGGCCAGCCGCAGATCATAAAGCGTCACGACAAGGATGTCGCTGTTGTCGTGTCTATCGAGGACTGGCAAAAGGCGAACGGCAAACTGAAGAAGAAATCACTGTTACAGTTGTTGAGATCCTGTCCGGTTGACCTTACGGATCTCGATCTAACTCGGCAAGACGATCCAATTCGTGAATTTAGTTTCGGAGATTAGCGATGCAATATCTCTTGGACACTTGCACAATATCTGAGTTAACTAGGGATGTCCCCGACGGCAATGTTGTTTTGTGGTTTGAAGCTAGGGAAGAACGTAGGTTGTATCTAAGCGCAATTACGATCGGCGAGATCGAGCGAGGTATCTATCAGCTACCACAGAGCAAGAAACGGACTCGCCTCGAAAAATGGTTTTATGATGACGTTGTGCCGAGTTTTTCGGGCCGCATCTTCGACATCACTCAGTCAACTATGTCGACGTGGGCAAGAATTACGGCGGATCTAAAGGAAAAAGCAACGGTGCGTCCGTCATTCGATTCCCTTCTCGAAGCCACGGCATTAGAACATGATCTGATTCTTGTGACCCGAAACGTGAGGAACTTTCAAGGTTCTTCTGTGACGATCTTGAATCCGTGGGAGGGTTGACAGGAAGGCTCTCGATCGTCGGAGACCAAGTTACCGCGTTTCCGGATTTTGTCTTAAAACGTGCGGCATTGTATCACGATTGGGCAATATTGGATTTGAAATGAAATGAGCTGCTTTATGAGTGAAGTAATACATCGAAGGATTTCAATCGTTTCGGCCGCTGGGTTCCTGATTCTATTTAGCTGCCTGCTCGGCGGTTGTAATACTCCAAAAGAAAGCCAGTTGATTTCGGATTTTCGAAATCAGTTAGTGCGTGGCGACTTTGGATCGATGTACGAACACTCGTCGACTTTCATGAAGGGAAATGTAACTGAGGCTGAATTTGCCGCTCGGATGACAATCGTCGCAGAAACCCTAAGAAAATACGATCCCAAACTAGAATTTCAGCGAAATGTGGAAGAGGAGAACCGATTGAAGCAGATTCGCCGGGAATCTGACCCGGCTGAAACGAACGGTTACACGTTCGTTTTGCTGGATATCGGTTCCCCGGAGAAGGTCGCGAGGCTCGATGTCTCTTGGGTTCATGATGGGGCCGAGCAGAAGCTATTCGATTTGTCGGTCGGAGATTCGCCTTCACTTAACAACGTCATAAACACGGTGGCCGGGCGGCCCTTTCAATCTACCAACTAGTCACAATGGCACTGCAATTAAGACGAAAAACACACGAATCGATCGTTTACATCGACCAAGACGCGGCGCCGCGGATAATGCCGTTTGGCGAGGAGTTTATATTAGATGACGCGTGGAGTATGAAACGGATCAGTATGCCGGAATAGATCTTTATGGCCGCCGAATCGATAACTACAAATGATTATGCCGCCTTCATTGCCGATCTGAAGGTCGATATTGCCCGTTCGCGGGTTAAAGCGGCGTTGGCGGTCAATCGCGAGCTTGTCTTGCTCTATTGGCGAATCGGTAGCGGCATTTTGGCAAAGCAAAACGAACTCGGCTGGGGAGCAAAGGTCGTCGATCAGATATCGGTTGATCTGCGGCTGGAGTTTCCCGGTATGAAAGGATTGTCCCGAACTAACCTACTTTACATGCGTTCATTTGCCAATGCCTATCCAGATTACGAAATTATCCAGCAAGCTGCTGGACAAGATTTTGCCAATAGTCCAGCAACTCGCTGGATAAAAGTCGTTGCGGCGATTGTGCAGCAGTTTGCCGCACAAATCAGAAAATATGCAGCGGCTTGTTGCACAAATTCGATAAGAGCGGCAGTCTGCCCTCACTTGACGAGATCGAAATGGAGCTAAGAATGGCTACTGCGGAAAGAGTGATCGCAATGTGAAGTAGTTCGTGAATGAGGCTCGACGAGCTTCGTGCGACGAACGCAAAACAATAATATGGCCCTTCAACTAAGACGAAAAACACACGAATCGATCGTATACATCGACAAGGACTCGGCGCCGCGGATAATGCCGTTTGGCGAGGATTTTATATTGAACGACATTCCGGTCGGAACGCGGGTTATATATCCGAATCCGCCGATCAAGGGGTTGCCTAATCGCGAGGCGGCGATCCGTTATGCCGTAAATCACCCGATCGAGATGGAACCGCTGTACGCTCTGCTCGAACCGGGGATGCGGGTGACGATCGCGATGGACGATATTTCGCTGCCATTGCCGCCGATGCAGACGCCGGACTTGAGGCAGACGATGCTCGAGGTCGTGCTCGATATGTGCGGGGCGAACGGCGTCGATGACGTTCATTTGATCATCGCGAACTCGCTTCACCGCAAGATGACCGAGTGGGAAATGAAGCGGATGGTCGGCACCGCGATCTTTAACGAATATTACCCCGACCGCTATTACAACCACGACGCCGAGGACGACGACGGCCTGGTCACGCTCGGCCACACGCGACACAACGAACCGCTGCGGGTGAACAAACGTGCGATCGAGAGCGACCTGCTCATCTATATCAACATCAATTTTGTGCCGATGGACGGCGGACACAAGTCGGTCGCCGTCGGGCTGTGCGACTACGAGAGTCTGCGGGCCCACCACGAGCCGCAGACGATCCGCGATTCTAACTCGTATATGGACCCGCCGGCCTCTGAGCTTAATCACAAGGTGATTCGTCTCGGTAAACTGGTCGACGAGCAGTGCAAGGTCTTTCACATCGAGACTGCGCTGAACAACCGGATGTTCCCCGAAGGTTACGATATCCTGACGCGAAACGAGGATGAATTTAGCTTTGCCGACCGTCTCAAATGGGAAGCGATGGCCAGGACATTCTCGAAAATGCCGCGTGCCGCACGCCGCAAGATGCTGCACGCCATTCCGGCACAATACGAATTGATCGCCTGCTACGCCGGCAAAACCGAACCGGTACACGAAAAGATACTCGAGATGAACTACCGGCAGTACGAGATACCGATCAAGGGCCAGTGCGACATCCTGATATCGGGCATTCCGGATATCTCGCCGTACAACGTCTACTCGGCGCTCAACCCACTGCTCGTTCAGGTGATGGCGCTCGGGTACCACTTTAATATGTACCGGAACAAGCCGATCCTGCGTAAGGGGGGCGTGATGATCATTACACACCCGTGTTTTGACGAATTTGATCATAAGTTTCACGCTCCGTACATCGAGTTTTTCCACCGTCTGCTGCCCGAATCACGTGACGCGTTCTATCTGCGTGAAAAGTATGAGCGCGAGTTTGCCAGCAATCCGGCGTACATCGAGATGTACCGCCGCGGCAACGCCTATCACGGAGCACATCCATTTTTTATGTGGTACTGGGGCGAAAACGGCCGCCAGCACATCGGCAAGGTCATCGTTGCCGGTGCCGAAAACGCGCACGTCCCCGAAATGCTCGGCTGGGAACGTGCCGATAACTTGACCGAGGCCATCGCGATGGGCCGGTCATATATGGGCCGCAACGCCGAGATCACGATGCTCCATCAGCCGATGATCGGTCTGTGCAGTGTGACGGATTAGAGGGGAAGTGAAAAAGCGGAAAAGGGAAAGAGTGAAAAAGTTGGCTGATTCTCTTTGAGGTTGTAGTTTGTTACCTCAATGCGAAATCGCCACATTACGTGATGACATTTGAATAGATACGCGTGGACGAGGAAATATATGAAAAGAACAAACATCATTTTTGGTTTCGTACTATTGATCCTGGGTTTTGGCGGTTCTGCAGCCAGTGGCCAAAGCTCTCCGCGGATGCCGTTTGTGGATAAAGGTGCCTGCCCGTTCGAATGCTGTACCTATCAACAGTGGAATGTCGAAAAACCGACTGTTGCTCGTCGGGATATGAGCGATTCGTCACCGGTTGCATTTAGATTGAAAAAGGGCGAAAAGGTCCGCGGCGTTACCGGTTCGGTCATCACCACGCGTGCCGGCGTCGTTCGTGTGCTCAAAAACACCAAACTCGATAAGGTCAGCCTCAAACGCGGTGACAACCTGTATCTCCTGACGTACCTTGGCGAAGGCTTTAGCAAGATCTGGTACAAAGGCCGCGTTTTCCAGGGCGATCCCAACGACCAGCAATTGTTCAAGGAGATTCGCAAACCGATCGATATCTGGTGGGTCAAGGTCAGAAACAGCCGCGGCCAGATCGGCTGGAGCCGCGAACCGGATAATTTTGGGAATAAAGATAGGTGCGGGAAATAGAATAGTCGAGGAAGGTAGCGATGAGCGAGGAATTGCAGATAGGAAAATACGAATTCGCTTCGTATGAAGGTGAAGAGAAGGAGAAGGAATTTTTCCTAGATGAGATCCTAGAGCAGAGCTACAAGGAAATGTCAGAGGACGAAGAGGCTGAGGCCGAGGCACTCGAATGGTGTGAGGGAACGATCGGCGATATTGACGATGAGGAGTGGTGATCTATTCCTATGTCGCGGAGCGACAAATTGATTTTAGCCGTGGGTTTCAACCCACGGTAGGTTGGAAATAAGGTTGGTGTCGCGTAGCGACAATTGAAAATTGGCGTTCGTTCAGCCGTCGCTGACGCGACGGGGTCTTTTGGGTACGATTCCCGTGGGTTTAAGCCCACAGCTAAATTCAGACCGTCGCTATGCGACGAAACGGGGAAGGACGTTAAAACGCCCTCGCGACCCACTGGCAAACGTCGACCACGCCCTAGTTGCCGCGAAACGCGGAAAGCCTCGTAAAAGAGGCTAATTGGACAACTATGAAGATAAAAGTTTTGTTTTTAATCTTCCTTTCGTTGTTTTTTCAAACAAATTCTGTCCTTGCGCAGAAAAAGCGGCCTACACCAAAGCCTAAGATTCTTAGCGCACGCGAAATTGCCGCAAAAGTTCTTCCGTCAGTTGTACTAATCATCACCCAAGACGAAAACGGTCAGCCGATTTCCCAGGGCAGTGGTTTTGTTTATAAACCGGGACTGGTTGTGTCGAATCTACATGTGTTTGAACGCGCAACAAACGCCATTGTCAAAGATGTAAAAACTGGGGAAATTTCAAAAGCCATCGAAGTTGTTGGAATGAATGCCAAACAAGATATATGCATAATCAGGATAGATAACACGAGGTTTCCGTCAATGTCGATGGGCGATTCGTGGAATGTGCAAACTGGAGATGAGATTTACGTAGCTAGCAATCCAAAGGGACTCGAAGGCTCATTTACGAAGGGAATTGTTAGTAGCGTTCGTGAGAAAGGGAGACTTCTGGCGCCGAAAGGTGAAGAGGATGAATATACCAAAATCGCTAGGGACATGTGGACGCTCGACGATCGGACTCTGTTTCAAATTGATGCCGCAATCTCACCCGGCTCAAGTGGGGGTGTCTTAGTGAACTCTAAGGCAGAGGCGATCGGTATTATCAAGTCGAGTGTAATAAGTGGCCAAAACTTGAATTTTGCAATTCCAATCGAACAGTTAATGGCGGTATCTTTAAAATTTAAGCATTCAATTCAATTGGCGGGAGCTTGCGCTTATAGAGACCGAGATAAAGAAAATCTGAAAGGTCTAGTTAAAGAATTGGTGGAAAAAAGTCCGCACGAAAGAGTAGTGAACGGACAACTGATTGATGACGGAATACAAATCGACGCAATCGTTTCATACGATATTGATGGAAATGAAGTGAACCGTTCAATCTTCGATGTTATTGACCATCGTCGAGGCTTCAAAATTACATTTACTTATGACGAAAATCGCCTAAAAACAGGATATACCGAAGGATCAATTGGTAGTTCGGGCAAATACACAGCGTTTACTCTTGAAGATGGAATATATAACAAACTCTACGTTCGTCACTTCAGTGGTAGCATGGGAACCGTTGACGACCAAGCCGGAATGCAAGTTTTCAATGCCAGGGGCCAGAAGACCGAGTGGCATATAGGTAAGAAAAGGATCGTCTATGAATACGATACTGATGGAAACGTGATTAAAAGTACCCAGTGGGGAAATGGTCGAATTGAGATTCGACATCGTTTTCACTATCGAGACGACAAATTCGGAAACTGGATTGAAAAATATGAGGAATCCAACTATCCGACCTCAACGAGTCTAAGCGTGAATCCAGAGGATTGGCTCGAGGGCGAGACGGAATACCGTGAAATCAGCTACTACGATTAGCAATGAAACTATCACCAACAGAAATATTTACGGCTAAGAAGATATGCTTCATACGCGGGAAAGAGTGGAGAGCGGACACTCTTGTCCGCATGAGTGCCGCTTCGGCACGAACGTTGAGGCGGTCGTTAAGCGAGTTTAGGTAACCGAAATAATCTCGCCGGAGGAACCGGCGATGCGGACAGGAGTGTCCGCGCTCCGATAGAAAATGAAACTATCACCAACAGAAATATTTACGGGTAGGAAGATATGCTTCATACGCGTGAAAGGGCGGAGAGCGGACACTCTTGTCCGCATGAGTGCCGCTTCGGCACGCACGTTGAGGCGGTCGTTAAGCGAGTTTAGGTAACCGAAATAATCTCGCCGGAGGAACCGGCGATGCGGACAGGAGTGTCTGCGCTCCGTTTGAAAATGAAACTATCACCAACAGAAATATTTACGGGTAAGAAGATATTCTTCATCGGCGGGACGGGCTTTGTGGGCAAGGTGACGTTGTCGATGCTGCTGCATAATTTTCCGGATATTGGAAAGGTTTATGTGACCGTCAGGGCACGAGACGCTAAGGAATCGAATATTCGGTTCTGGACGACGATCGTTACGTCGCATCCGTTCGATCCGCTGCGCGAAAAGTACGGCGAGGGGTTTGATGATTTTATCAGATCCAAGGTCGTGCCGGTCAACGGCGATGTTGGGAACGAGTATCTCGGACTTGACGAAAAGGCGGCACGAAAGATAATGCGGGACACCGACGTTATCATCAACGGTGCCGGCAACGTGACGTTCAACCCGCCGCTTGAGAGTGCTCTGCGAACAAATGTCGTCGGGTCGAACAATATTATCAAGATGGCGCGGATGATGAAAAAGCCGCGGCTCGTTCATGTGTCGACGTGCTTTGTGGCGGGCAAACGTAGCGGTCCGATCTGGGAAAATGAGCCGGTCGTTGGCTATTTTCCACGAAAGGACGAGTTGGTCGGCACCGTTTTTGACGTCAACCGCGAGGTCGAGGATTGCGCACGTCTGAGCGAACAGGCACGCCAGGAGGCGGACGATGCTGTGCAGGCGGCAAAATTTCGCGAGCTCGCCCGTGCCCGGTTTATCGACGAGGGCCGAGACCCTGACGACGAGGCCGAACTGAAATCCGCTATCTTTCGCGAGCGAAAGATGTGGGTCCGCGAGCGGACAACGGAACTTGGTTCCGAACGTGCCGAATATTGGGGCTGGACCAATATTTACACTTACTCGAAGTCGCTCGCCGAGCAGATCATCGCCCAGCAGGACGACATCGTCAAGGTGTTGGTGCGGCCGTCGATCGTCGAATCGTCGCAGAGTTATCCGTTCCCGGGTTGGAACGAGGGCTTTACGACGACGGCGCCGCTGATCCTGATCGCACTTCGCGGTCAGCCGATCATCCCGGTCAACGAAAAGCTGGTGCTCGACATTATCCCGGTCGATATGGTCTCGGGTGCGATACTGGCGGCCGCGATGAACGCGCTTGTGGATCCGAACCCGCCACTTGTTTTTCAGGCATCTTCGGGCGATTCGAATCCAAACGATATGAAACGGATCGTCGGGCTCGTCGGGCTCTATAAACGACAGCATTACGAGGATAAGGAAACCGGCAACAAGCTGGTCAACAAACTCGCCGGCATGGTCGAAACGCAGACCGTGACGAATCGGACGTACCAGCTTGCATCGGCTCCGATGCTTAATAAGTTGGCTAAGGGGGCGGACAAAATACTCGACCGTGCAAACCCGCGTTGGGGCGGCGGGCGGATCGGCAACATCGTTTCGGACCTGCGAAAATCGGTCGAGTCGTTCGAACAGACGACCAAAGACACGATGGACGCGTTCGCGATGTTCAAGCCGTTTATGATCGACAACAATTATCTGTATCGATCGGATAACGTGCGGGCTCTGCAATCGGTCATCAGGGAAAAGGAAAGGTCGCTGCTGCCGTGGTATCCGGAAAAGCTCGACTGGTACGACTATTGGCTGAATGTCCATTTTCCGGGAATGCGAAAATGGGTACTTCCGACGCTCGAAGAGGAACTGAAAGCACAGGAAAAGCGGTCATATACCTACAAAGATCTGCTTGACCTGTTCGAGACCTCGGTCAAGCGTTTCCCGACGCGCGTCGCGATGCGTATCGAACGAAACGGCCGAAAGGAGCAGTACACGTTCGAGGATGTTCGCGAACTGACGATGCGTGCGGCCGGATTTCTGGCGGCGAACGGAACTAAGCACAACAATCGCGTCATACTTTTCTCCAACAATATGCCCGAATGGGGAATGACCTATTTCGGCATCCTCAAGACCGGTGCGACGGCGATACCGATCGATCCGGCCAGCACAGTCGCCGAGATCGTCGCGTTTGCCAAGGCCGGCGAAGCGTCGGCGATCGTCATCAGCCCAAAACTCGCGGGCGAAAATCCGGAGATCGGCGAAAAGCTGAAGGCGGCCGGATTGGAGGTTGCAGTTTGGACGTTTGACGAAATTTTTGAGATCCAGACCGAGACCGAAGAGGCGAAACGCAACGCGTTGCTGCCGGCAAAAGTGCATTCGACATCGGTCGCCTCGCTGATCTTTACCTCGGGCACGACCGGCACGCCGAAGGCGGTGATGCTCTCGCACAAGAATTTTGTCAACATGATCTCGATGCTCTCAAGCGTGCTCGATATGGACATTACGGACGGCGTTCTGTCCGTGCTGCCGATGCATCATACGTTTGAGTTTTCGGCAGGATTTCTGACCCCATTTTCGAACGGAACGCAGATCACCTACCTGCACGAACTGACCGCCGAGGACCTGTCGCATACGATCGAGAACGGACACGTGACCGGCATGGTCGGCGTCCCGGCGTTGTGGGAGATGCTGCATCGACGGATCAAGACGAGATTGCGCGAAAAGGGAGATTGGATCGCCGATCTGGCGGACAACGTGATCGAATTTAACGCGTGGATCCGCGACAATACGCCATTTAACCTCGGCCCGATCGTCTTTTTCCCGATCCATCAAGGGATGGGCGGCAAGATGCGGTATCTGATCTCGGGCGGTTCGGCACTCTCCGAGAAGGTGCAGAAAGATCTGCACGGGCTTGGGTTTACGGTGCTGGAGGGCTACGGCCTGACCGAATCGTCGCCCGTGCTGACGGTCGCCCGTCCGGGGAACAAACTTCTCAGGGGAAGCGTCGGCAAACCGCTGCCCGGCGTCGAGGTCAAGATCGAGTCGCCGGACGACAACGGCGTCGGCGAGGTGTTCGCCCGCGGACAAAATGTAATGGTCGGCTACTATAATAACGAAAAGGCGACCGATGCCGTCCTGAATGACAGATGGCTCAAGACCGGCGACCTCGGCCGTCTAGACGAGGACGGCAATCTATTTATCGTGGGCCGTTCTAAGGATGTGATCATCGATTCGAACGGCAAGAATATATATCCGGACGAGATCGAGGATCACTACGGCAAATCGGCTTACATCAAGGAAATGAGCGTGGTTGGCCTCGCCGATGAGGACGGCGGCGAGAGGATCGCGGCACTGGTCGTGCCCGATTACGAATTTGACATCGCTCTCTCGCGGGCCGAGGTGAACAAGCAGATCGAACAGCATTTCCGCGAGGTTGCGGCCTCACTTGCGTTCTTTAAACGCGTCAAGGTGCTGCACATTACGCCGTTCGAACTGCCGCGGACCGCGACCAGAAAGGTCAAGCGGCCCGAGGTCATCGAGATGCTCCAAACGCTCGAGGATCGAGCCAGATCCAAGAGTAAGACCATCGTGGAAGCCAAGGGTGACGACAACGCCATCTGGATCCGAAAGATCGTCGCAAGCGTGTCCAATCGACCCCTGTCGGACGTGGTGATGGAGGACAAACTCGCGGATCTCGGGTTCGATTCGCTGATGTTCGTCGAGTTGCAGGCGGCGGTCGAGGATGCCGGCGGCCGTGTCGCTTCGCCTGACACGCTCAATGAGGTGCAGTCGGTTCGTGAACTTCTCACCGCTGTCCAGCGGGTCGACAAGAGCAAGAAACTTGCTGATGAGCCAAAGGCGGAGGAGAAAAAGCAGGAAGAGGAGATCGTCATCCCGTCCATCGTCCGCCGCGTCGGTAACGCAATTGTCGATTTTGCCCAGGACACCCTGTACGAGGGCGTTTTGAACACACGCATCGAGGGCGAATCGAATGTGCCCCAACACGTCAATTTCATCGTTGCCCCGAACCACACGTCGCACATCGACACGGGACTGGTGAAAAAAGCACTGGGCAAGGATGTCGCCGAACAAACCGTCGCGGTTGCCGCGGCCGATTACTGGTTCGACACTAAATACAAGCGGGCGTATATGAACAACTTCACCACGCTCGTCCCGATCGAGCGCACGGGAAGCTTGCGGCAATCGCTTCGGCACGTCACTCAGATCCTTAACGAGGGCTACAACGCGCTGATCTTTCCTGAGGGCGGCCGTCAGGCATCGGGGCAGATCACGGAGTTTAAGCCGATCATTGGCTACCTCGCCCTGAACCAGAAGATCGGGATTCTGCCGATCTATATCTGGGGCACATTCGACGCGTTTCCGAAAGGGACGATCATTCCGAAAGGTAGCAGCATCGGGGCAAATGTCGGGGCCAAGGTCGGACGATTTCTCGAATTTGACGAACTTAAGGCGATGACCGAAGGCGTTCCGAACACCGAGGCCTACCGTTTGATCGCAGCCCGAGTCCAGCACGAGATCGAGAATATGCGGGATGGCAAACGAGACAAATTTGACGTGGCCGCAATCAGGAAGCAATGGAAGGCCGAACGGCGAAAGACACGCAAGATGGAGCCGGTGATCGATAATTAGGCTGGGTTTCAACGGCATGTTCCTGAGAACCGGAAGAGATAATGAAATTTAACAAGGCCATATTCGTTGCGATCGTGGGTTTTATGTTGGCTCTGAGCCCGTCGTTTCACGCTCAAACCGTCGATCGAAAGAAGATGGCGACCGCGGTCAAGGCAGAGTTTCTGCACGCCTGGAGCGGCTACAAGCAGTATTGCTGGGGTCACGATGACCTCAAGCCGGTCTCAAAAACGTGCCGCGACTGGTATGGGCAAACGATATTGATGACGCCGGTCGATTCGCTGGATTCGTTGTATTTATTGGGTTTTAAGAAGGAAGCGGACGCGACACGGGAGTACGTCGCAACAAATCTCTCGTTCGACAAAGATATTTCTGTCCAGGTCTTTGAGATCACGATCCGCGAACTCGGCGGCCTGCTCTCGGCGTATCAGATCACCGGCGATAAACGCCTGCTGAATTTGGCCGACGATCTTGGGCGGCGATTGCTGCCGGCGTTCGAGACCCCGACCGGTATGCCGTATCGCTTTGTAAATTTGAAAACGGGAAAGACCCGCGATGCGATCTCTAACCCGGCGGAGACCGGTACGTTGCTGATCGAGTTTGGGATGCTCGCGAAACTAACCGGAAAGCAAGTGTATTACGACCGGGCAAAACGGGCGGTTGTGGAAACGCATAACCGTCGTTCGCCGATCGGGTTGGTTGGTGAAAATATCAACGTTGAGACCGGCAAATGGACGAATACCGACAGTCACGTCAGCGGCGGTATCGATTCGTATTACGAATACCTGCTCAAATGTGCGTTATTATTTGGCGACAAAGACTGTCAAAAAATGTGGGACGACAGCATTCCGGCGGTCAACAAGTATTTGCGGGACGAGAGCGGCGGCGACCTGTGGTACGGCCACGCAGATATGAACACGGGTAAACGAGGTGCGACCACGACCGGTGCACTCGACGCGTTTTTCCCAGCGTTGCTGGCTCTGGGCGGTGACCTCAATCGGGCTCGTGCTCTGCAGGATGCCAATTTCAAAATGTGGCAGGTCAACGACATCGAACCCGAGGTTTACAACTATAAGACCGGAAAAACCGAAGAGGCCGGCTATCCGTTGCGGCCCGAGATCGTCGAATCGACATATTATCTGTATCAATACTCCAGAGACCCGAAATTCTTGGCGATGGGCAGACAAATGTTTGACGACGTCGTGAAATATTGCCGCACGAACGTTGCCTACACCGGCCTCACGAGCGTGGTCACAAAGGAAAAGAACGATTATATGCACAGCTTTGTATTTGCAGAGACGTTCAAGTACTTTTACTTACTGTTCGCACCCGACAAGGCTCTCGATTTTAAGAACGTTGTGTTTAATACCGAGGCTCATCCGATCCGGCGAACTTGGTAGGGTAGTTTTCATCGCGGAGATGCAAAGTCGCCGAGGGACTCAAGTTAAGTTTTACTCTGCGGCTCGGCCTTTGATTGGTTAAATATCATGGCGAAAAACAAAGAACTGACAAAAACCGAAAAAAAGATACTCATCACGGGCGGGACGGGCTTTTTGGGCACGCATATCGTCCGGCAGCTGCTGGATGCCGGCGAGACGAACCTGAAAGTAATGGCGTCGAGGGTGCCCGAGTGGATGAAGGACGCGGGCGTCAAGGCGGTTGAGGGTTCGGTGACGAGTCGCGACGATGTCGCCAAGGCGTGTAAGAACGTCTCGGCAATATTTCATCTCGCGGGCCGGGTCTCACGCGACAATGATGACGCCGCTGCGATGAATAAGATCCATCTCGAGGGAACACGTCTCCTGTGCGAGGCGGCCACCGAGGCCGGCGTGCAGACGATGGTGTTGGCGTCGTCAAGCGGGACGATCGCCGTTGCCGAGGACGAACAGGTCGTCGACGAGACCTATCCGCCGCCTCTCGATCTGCTGGCGCGTTGGGCATATTACGGTTCTAAATTTTATCAGGAGCGTGCCGCTTTGGAGAATTTCCGTGCCGATGGCCAACGGCTGGTCATTATGAACCCGTCGCTGCTGCTCGGGCCCGATGATGAACGTCTCAGTTCGACTAAACCGGTACTCGATTTTCTCGGCAAAAAGGTGCCGTATTGTCCGGGCGGCGGGCTCAATTTTGTTGACGTTCGCGACGCGGCCGCCGCATTTATTGCGGGATTGGAGAAGGGCGAACATCAGGAAAAGTATCTGCTCGGGGCGGTTAATATGACATTCGAGCAGTTTTTCGGACGCCTTGAACGGCTCAGTGGTGTGGCGGCACCGAAGCTGCGTGTGCCTAAAAAATGGGCGGTTGCGGGCTCAGGTGTGATCAGTTCGCTGTATCGGAATTGGGGAAAAGCATCGCCGGTAATGCCAAATGAGGTCGAACAGGCCGAGTGTTTTTGGTATTTTGACTCGTCCAAAGCAGAAGAAAAGCTAGGCTTCGCGCCGCGTGACCCGCAGGAAACGCTGCAGGACACGATCAGTTATCTTCGCGAAAACCTGCTCGGCGGCGGCGTTTTTAATTGATCCCGCGGACCTATCTCGGCCCGAAAAAAAAGAAGAAAAATATCGCTGCGTGCTCCATCCGGACACTCTTAGCGTAACCCTTGGTTCGGCGTGAACTGTCTTCGACAGTGCCGCCTGAGCTGACATAGCCGAGGGTCGTGCGGCTTGAATTTTCGACAGTTCCGTTCGAGCTGATATAGCCGAGGGTGCGGCGCGAACTATCTTCGACGGCGCCGTTCGAATTTAGATAACCCAGCGTGCTGCGGCTGCTATCCTCGATCGAGCCGTTCGAGTTAATATAGCCGAGTGTTCGTCGCGAACTATCCTCGACGCTTCCGCTTGATGAAATGTAGCCGATCGTCCGTCGGCTACTGTCCTCGACGGTCTGGGCGGCTCCGACGGCGGCAATAGCGGCGATCAATACAAACAAATAGATCAGTTTCTTCATAGTTTCTCCTTTGGCGGATCTACCTTAGTGTCTGAACGGCGAAAGAGCCGGGAACCTGCAAAAAAGATCAAGCCGACCGCGGCAGCGATCAAAACGGCGAGGCCCTCCTTGGCCAGATCGACGTTGGTCAGCAGCCATGCGATGAGCCCGAGTGACAAAACAGCGGCGACCACACCGAATGACGTTGCAAATGGTGCCGCCGGCAGATCGGTTCGGCGGCGAAATATCGGGAGAGCGACGCAGGTCGTGGCGTACACGAGCAGACGCGTGATGGTCGCGATCGCGACCGCGGTTAAAAACGACGATTGGATCGTCAGGATCAATATCACAATGGCCGTCACGATGATCGCGACATACGGCGTTTTGAATTTTTGATGCGTCTTTTCAAAAACAGCAGGCAGATCACGCTGCTCGGACATCGCAAAGAGCATGCGGGTCGAACTGAGCACGCCGACATTGAGATTGCCAAAGATTGAGATGAGAGCTCCAACGGTGATGAATGCGGCACCGAACGGGCCGAGAAACACGGCCGCGGCGTCAGCGATCGGGCGTTCGGACGCGGCAAGCCCGGGCAGCGTGCCGATGCTGACGATCTGGACAGCGATGTAAAAAGCGGCAACAATGAGCAGGCCGGCGATCAGGCCGAACGGGATGGTCTTGCCCGGTTCCTTGGTCTCGCCCGATAGCACGACCGACGCCTCAAACCCGACGAAGGCATAGATCAGC
>JAYVUD010000185.1:0-3796 GCA_043788335.1 Chloracidobacterium sp.
CGAATTGTGGTCAGGAAAGGCTCTCTGATGCCACGAACTTTTGTTCGCGGTGCGGTTTTTCGCTTTCAGGTACCGCTCAGTTGCTCGTGACCGGAGGCATCATCGAGCAAGCGTCGGGTCCGTCGACCAAGTCGATTTCGTCACGGAAACGCGGATTGAAACAAGGCTTATTCATTTTCCTGCTGACGTTTCTCGTGGTACCGCTCGTCGGCTTGGTCGCACAGGCCCTGCAAATGCCGAAGGTCCTGGTCGGCATTGCAACCATGATCTTCTTTATGGGCGGGCTACTGCGAATGGTCTACGCGGTCATGTTTGAATCGCCTGAGGCGGACGTCCCCGTCCCGCCGGAATCAACGTCGGCTCGCTCGCACGCCCTGCGGAGTGATTTGACCGATCGACGCTCGCTTCCTGAGCAGCAAGCGTATCTCGTTCAGTCGTACGTTTCGCCCCAGTCCGGAAACTGGCGCGACACGAATGATCTCCAGCCCGTCAGCGTTACCGATCCGACCACCCAACTCCTCGAAAAACCGCATCCCGATCAATAACCGACCGCCTGCCCGTCGCTTCGCGAGTCGATCGCACCCAATCGGACTCCCTTTTCGTCAAACATTATCCCCGTCGCCGAGGCCACGTTTCCAGGACTTGCGGAGAACTTGTGGCCGTAGCCCGACAGGATCGACATCGTGTCGGGCGACAGTCCAAAGCGTTCGTACAGTATCTCGTCCGGAAACCATTGATGATGGATGCGCGGGGCGTCGATCGCGGCCTGGATGTCCATATCGTGGTCGATGACATTGATCACCGTCTGTAAAACGGCCGAGATGATGCGCGGGCCGCCGCGGGCACCAAGCGCGAACCAAAAGCTGCCGTCTTTTCGCAGAACGATCGTCGGCGTCATCGACGAAAGCGGGCGTTTGCCCGGTTGGACGGAGTTTTTCTCGCCCTGGATCAAGCCGAACATATTGGCCTTTCCCGGACGGGCGGCGAAATCATCCATCTCATCGTTGAGCAAAACACCGGTGCCTTTTGCCGTGACGGCCGAGCCGTAAAGGTCGTTAATGGTGTAGGTGTTCGTGACCACGTTTCCCGCCGGGTCAGCCACCGTGAAATGCGTGGTCTCCATCGGTTCACCGCCCGGAATGTCGCCGTGGCCAACGTCTTTGCTGGTCGACGCGTGCGTGAGATCGATGTTCGAGCGTCGTTTCGTCGCGTAGGCCTTGTCTATCAGGGCGTCAACGGGAACCTTTGAAAAGTCCGGATCGCCCATAAACTCGGATCTGTCCGCGAACGCCCGCCGCATAGCCTCAGCCAGCACGTGATATTTCGCCGCCGAGTTATACTGCATCGCACGAACGTCGTACCCCTCGAGCATATTCAGAACCTCGAGCATCACGATCCCGCCCGAACTCGGCGGCGGCATCGTGATTATCGGATAGCCTCGATAGCTGCCCGTGAGCGGCGTGCGGTCCTTTGCCTTGTAATTCTTAAGATCTTCGCGAGTGATCAGCCCGCCGTGTGCCTTCATGTCGTCCGCGATCATCCCGGCCGTGATACCGGTGTAGAACTCAGCCGCACCGCCCGTCTGAACGCGTGCCAGCGTTCGAGCAAGGTCGGGTTGCTTAAACACGTCGCCCTCGTTGTAGTATTCGCCGTTTCGCAAAAAGATGCGCTTGCTGTCTTCATATTTCGACAAGTTACCCTTATACGATTTGAACAACTCCGCGATCCGATACGAAAGCTCGTATCCGTCACTGGCAAGTACACGGGCGGGTTCGACAAGTTGGCTCCATTTGAGCTTACCCGAGCCGTACTTCCGGAAAGCCATCTCAAAACCGGCGAGCGTTCCCGGAACTCCCGACGCTCGATAACCGATCGTCGACGAACCCTCGCCTTTGATCAGATTGCCGGCGGCGTCAATGTAAATATCGCGTGTCGCGGCCGCCGGTGCCATCTCGCGATAATCGATCGCGTGGGTCGCTCCGTCCTTTGTTCTGATGAGCATAAATCCGCCACCGCCGATATTGCCGGCCTCAGGATAGACAACCGCCATCGCCAACCCGACCGCGATCGCCGCGTCAACCGCATTGCCGCCACGTTTCATTACCTCGACGCCGACCTTTGAGGCGAGTTCGTGCTGCGACGCGACCATCGCGTGTCTCCCTCGAACCGGATCTCGCCATGCCGCCGAAACCGGCGAACCTATCGGCAAAAATGAAAATACTAACGTGAATAAAATGAAAATGACCACGACGGGTCGACTCAGCACTTGTCTCATACACGCACTCTAGCAGAACTTGATTCAGCAGACAATTCGACTTCAGATCCAAACGGGCGGGAGCACCAGCTCGTAGACTAAAGAGCTTTATATTAGGTTTCGCCTTAGTTTTCTGGCGGGCTCATCTTTTCTTCAATATCTGTCACACCGATGATCTTGCGATCGTACCGGATGGACGGTTGAGACCGTAAGTCGGCAACGCTCTCGCACCGTTCTGCCAATCACTTTTTACGCATGTCGAGCAGATCTCGAACCTTTCGAGCCACGTCATCGAGTGAGAACGGTTTTTGAATGAAATTGACGTTTGCTTCGAGAATGCCGTGGCCGACGACCGCATTGTCGGTGTAACCCGACGCGAAAAGTGCGGGGAGATCGGGGTTTAACGCCAACAGCTTTTCGGCAAGCTCACGACCGCCGAGGCGCGGCATCACGACATCGGTGATCAATAGGTCGATCGCCCCCGCGGACTCGTCGTAGATCTTTAGGGCTTCGAGCCCGTCACAGGCTTCGATCACGGTGTAGCCGCACTCCTCGAGTACCTGTCGCGATAGCGATCGGACTATCTCTTCGTCCTCAACGAGCAAGACCGTCTCGCTGCCACGGGCGAGTTCCGCTGGCATATCTTCATTTTGCACGGGAGTTTCAGATTCATCCGCCACACGCGGAAGATATATCTTGAAAGTCGTACCGTGCCCGACCTCGCTGTAGACAATTATGGTTCCGCCGCTCTGTTTTACGATGCCGTAAACCATCGCCAGGCCGAGTCCGGTACCCTCGCCAACACCTTTTGTTGTAAAAAATGGCTCGAAGATCTTTGCCTGCACCTCAGGCGTCATTCCCTTTCCGGTATCACTGACCGCGAGCATAACGTACGCCCCCGGTAGTATGCCGATGTGCTTGCTTGCGAAATCGGGATTGTTAAAGACATTGGAGGTCTCTATGGTCAGTTTGCCTCCGGCGGGCATCGCGTCGCGTGCATTGACAGCCAGATTAATGACGATCTGCGAGAGTTGGCCGGGGTCAAATTTGATGCTCCCAACAGCGTGACTTAAGACGGTGACGAGCTCGACATCCCCGCCGATCAGGCGTTTCAGCATATTGCTCGTCTCGTTGACCACGGCGTTGATCTGGATCATCTGGGGATACAGGATCTGCTTGCGGCTAAACGCCAGGAGTTGGCCGGTCAGCAAAGACGCCCGTTCGCCCGCCTTTCTGACCTCCTCGACGTTATGACGCAGAGGTTCATCCGGGCCAAGCTGCCGCAGAGCGAGATCGCTGTACCCATTGATCACGGTCAGCATATTATTGAAATCATGAGCGATACCGCCGGCGAGACGCCCGACGGATTCGAGCTTTTGCGATTGCCGAAGCTGTTCTTCGAGAAGGTTGCGTTCGGTTATATCGCGAGCAATGCCCTGTACTCCGACAGGTCTGCCGTCCTCAAATATTAATTTGGTGTTGACCTCCACCGTCACGACATGGCCATCCTTAGCTAGTATGTCCAATTCATACGCGGTCAAT
>JAYVUD010000186.1:0-29925 GCA_043788335.1 Chloracidobacterium sp.
CGGCAATGTGACGCGGGACAAGGGGGCCTGACAGCCTTTCGCGGACGACGGTTTTCAACGGCGACAACAAGCAAACGCAGGTCAAGGACGCTAACGGTAATCCGATCGGGACGTACTACTTCGACGGCGAGGGGAAACGCGTCAAAAAGGTCACGAACGTCGAAACGACCATCTACGTCTATTCGAGCGGCAAGCAAATTGCCGAGTACTCAACCGCGACGCCGCCCGCGAGTCCGACGGTCAACTACACGGCGACTGACATGCTTGGCAGCCCTCGGGTGCTGACCAACTCGCTCGGCGAGGTCGTCTCCCGGCGTGATTTCCTCCCGTTTGGCGAAGAGATCTACGCCGACGGCACAAACCGCACCACCACCGGCAAATACTCCCAAACCGGCCAGGACGCAGTCAAAAAACGCTTCACCGGCTACGAAAAAGACCCCGAAACCGGCCTAGACTTCGCCGAGGCCCGGATGTACGAGAATCGGTTTGGGAGATTCACCGCGATTGATCCACTGTTAGCGTCGGGCAAGTCCGGGAATCCGCAGACTTTTAATCGGTTCGTGTATTGCCTGAACAATCCACTAATTTCAAACGACCCTACTGGATTGCAGGTCGCCACACCCAAGACTCCCGGAGGGCATTGGTGGTCAATCCCTGGTCAGGAAGTAGTCTTCGCTGTCAACAAACCACACAACGATGCCGAATTGATAACCACCCGGGACCATTGGGGATTTCTTACTTATACTCCAAACGACGCCAGATTCTGGAACGGAAATCGAGATGAACCGGATACTCAGATCATTCTTAACGAAGAGGGGCCGATGAGATCGGTACCGCTAACTGACTCTTTGACGGGGAATACCAGGCCCTCAACACTGTCCGATCTGCAGCGCAAAGGTTGGGAGCGGGTTCCCGGCAAGGGAGCGTACCATTGGGAACCTCAGGGCGTTGAGGATGCGAGTTTAGAAACTGCATTGACTGTTATCCCCGCTGCCGAGGGGGTTGGGTCAGTTTGTCGGGCAGGATTTTCGCTCATTGGTCGGGCGGCAACTCGAAGTGCCGTCGCAGACTCGGGAGAGGTGGTTTTCAATAATGGCTGGCGAACTCTCGACGGTAAGTTTGCAAGTCCGATGGGACCGGGAAGGGCTGGCGGGGCCGCAGAGGAGAGTGTTTGGAACGCAATAGAGCAAAAACCTGGCTGGAGCGTTACCAGGGGCCGTGCTTACTTCAGCAATGCTGAGGGAGAAGTGAGGGTGTATGATGGAGTCGCCAAAAGCCCGCAGGGATTTAATATCGGACTCGAGGTAAAATCAGGAAGTTCACGTTATGGAGGCTTCCAGGCGAGATTTGATGCCGGAGTAAGCAGGTCAAATCCCGCGATTGGTGTCGGCAAGTATCAAGATCTCCTTGTTAGTCGAACATGCTTTATTCGCCGACCGTGACATAGTTAAGTTATGACAGCATTGAAAGTCGTTAAACCCAAACTGCTTGCAGCACTTGCTAAAGAGGTCGATGAGCCGTTCCGATCGGAGGGATTTACACGCGGGAAGAACGGTCTGATCTACAAGCGTAAACTGAACGCTTCGGTGCAGGAGATCGATTTTGTCTCCTATTGGTACCCCAGATATCATCCGGGTGCCGAGGCACATATCTATCCTTGGTTTCGAGTGAGGATACCTGAGGTAAGTAAAATGGCGATCGAACTCGTAATGGGCGAGGTAAGATTGCTTGCAGGAGCGAATTTTATAGTGACCCAGCCGATCGAGCAAGCCGCTCCAAAGGGAGAGCGCCCTCAGTGGTATCCGACAGGAGAAAAGGAGTTTGTAATTGCATGCAAATCGATCGTGTCGTTTATGCGTCAGTGGGTGTTCCCGCTTCTTTCGGAATTTAAGTCCGCTGAGGATCTGGTGCGGGCCTACGAATCAAACGATCCGCGCATCTGGTGGCAGTTTCATTGGTTTATTTACATTGCGGCTGCTTACTGCAAGATGGGGCGGTTCGAAGAGGCACGTAAGTTAGTCAACGAAAAGTTTGGCAGCCCCGGACTGCGCAGACAGTATTCGATGGTTTTTGAATCGCTCGCAGCTTTAGAATGAAATTGGAGGCATTGATTCCGGCAGCTTTCTATGATCACTGCATTCCTCGCCAGCGATGGTATTGTTAGCGGGCGATTGAGGGCTGAAAGTTGAGAGTGGAGGGTAGTTACAATGGGACGGCCGGAGCTTAGAATATGAGTGGATCGCAGGAAAATCGGGGTCAGACTTGATGTTATAAAGACGGTTTCTCGTTGGCTCGGAGTAGAATCCTTGTTGAACGACAAAAGATCTAGTTCTTTGACAGGAGAAACCGTTATGACATTTTACATCGGAGTGGATTTTCATCCACATCAGCAGACGCTTTGTTGGATTGATAAAGATACAGGAGCGATGGAGACATTGGATCCGGCTCACGATTTGGAGAAGGTGAGGCAGTTCTATTCGTCGCTGACGGAACCGGCGGTTGTCGGGATCGAGGCTTGCGTAATCGCGGTTTGGTTCGAGAATATGACCGCTGAAACGGGTCACGAACTGTTGGTCGAAGCGTCCGGTCACCCGGCGACCGCCGAAACGCGCGGCGGGAGCGAGCTCCGCCTCGACACCGAGACCGTCTTTAGAAGCGTTGTTGTCACTGGCCGTTCTCAGTCACCGGACGCATAGCCCGGTGACTAAGAACGGCGACAATGATATCGGGCGGAGCCAGACTTTGACCGAAGCGACCCAGATAGCTTTCAGCTAACGCCATCCGGCGGTAGGACAGCGATAGCCGGGCGAATGGTCAATTACCGATCGCGTCCGTCTGGACCGGTGTTCCGATGTACATGATACGCGTGCAGCTCTCGCATGTGATGATGGTATTGCCCTGTTTTACCTCAAGCAATATCTGCGGCCTGAGCGACATAAAACAAGCACTGCACGAACCGTTAACGACCTCGGCGACAGCGATGCCGTCGCGGCTGCGTTGAGCGAGACGGTCGTAGATCGAGGCAAGGCGGGCCGGAACGGTGGCAAAGGCGGTGCCGCGATGTTTGGATTCGGCCGCAAATTGGGCCTTATCCTTGGTCATCTGAGCGTCAAAAACGCTGAGGGCGTCGCTGCGTTTGCTGTCGAGTGTATTGATCTCCTCGGCTCGTTCCTCGAGTTCTTTTTCGACCTCTTCGATGGCGGTCATTTTCTCGACGATCTTGGTCTCGAAACCGGCTACCGCCTTTTGAATAGCGTCGGTCTCGCGCATCGCTGTCTCATACTCTTTCTGATTTTGAGCGTGTTTGAGGTTACGGTCGGCGCGTTCGAGATAGGTCTTGTTTTCGGCTATCTGCCGTTCCAGATCTGCTCGTTCGGCGTGCAGCGAATCACGCCGGCCCTGGATCTCGCGTATGGAAAAAGCGTGCTGTTCAAACTCTTGTTCGATCTCAGCACGCCTGGCTTCAGCGGTTTCAATTGATTGTTTTAGTTTACGAAGATTGGTATCGGTCTTCTGCAATTCGATCAGCTTCTCAAGATCTGCTTTCACTTAAAAAATATCTCCCCGGAATAGAACCCGTATTTTAAAAATTATTCTAACCTATATCATCACCTATCTGAAAACCCCGTAATCAGATGTCATCGATCGAGAAAGATGTTGAAGTGGTCATCGAGGTCGACGACGCGGAGCGGACGGCGTTTGCCGTCGTCAAATTCGATGTGCCAGAGAGGCAGTTCACCTGAATATGCTAGGGTGAGTTCAGCGTTGGACCGGTGCAAACCGAAATGGACAATGCGGGCGGCCGCGAGGCTGTTACCGCGCATAATGCCGTCCAACGGAGTCCGCGTCCAACCCGCTTCGACCGTCAGACATCTTACTCCGTGACGAATGTTGATCTGTGAGCCGACCATGTTCGAATTGCCGCGGGCAAAGCTGTGGGGTTCCTTGCGTTCGATATTGACGGTCGTGATCTCGCGGCTGGCCCGGGCGGCGATCTCGATGATCGAATCAAAGAGCCATTTGACCCCCTCGGAACGGATCGCGTCGTTGGCCGCCTTGAGACGAAGATACTCGACGAGGTCGCTCCGGCCCGAATTTTGGGCGGCGGCAGCGGCACGTTCGATCATTTCGGACCAGAATTGGTCGAGTTCTGTCATAGTGCGAGGATAACCCCGTAGCGAATGAAAAGACAATTTCGTGATATCATTCAGCCAATCGACGCTATTTTTTTTGAGTTTTTGCACAGTTGTCCGATCAGTTTATGAAGTATTTTGCAGTCATCTCTACCCTTCTCTGTGTTCTGGTAATGTCGTCGTTCGGACAAACGACAGTGCCGAAACAAACCGTGTCCGGCAAGGCTCAAACCGCTACCAAAAATTCTGCGACTGCGTCCAAACCAAAGCCGAAACCAACGCAGGCCAAGCCCGGTTCGGCAGGTAAGACGACCGCGACAAAGCCGGCCGCTTCGCCCAGCGATGAAAAGACCGAATACGATGCGGCGGCCGCGATGGCCGACACCGGAAAACGTATTCAGGCACTCAAGAAATTTCTATCCAAACACGGGCGATCAGACCTGGCCGCGACCGCGACCGAACTGCTCGTCAGATCAGAGGCAGAGGCCGGCGGAAAGAGTCTAGAGGCCGGCGATCTGAAAACGGCGGCGATCTCATTTACGGCGGCAGTGACCGACGCCCCGAAACCGCTGCCCGAAAAGCTGTTCACAGATGTCATCGCCAAATTTCCGCCGGCACTCTATTGGCGTGGCGACCGTGCCGCGGCATTTGAGGTTGCGACGTTGATCGAGGCGAAATGCGATACGAACGCCGCTCAGATGCTGGCGATCGCCGCGTTCTACATGAATATTGAGAACGGCGCCGAGGCAAAACGCATAGCTAACGCCGTTATCGCCCGAGAACCGTCATCGCCGGCATATCAGACACTCGGGCTGGCGAACCGGATCGATTTTCAGCTTGAGGATTCGGCGGCGGCATACGCCAGGGCTCTCGAGATTGAGCCGGACTCGGTCACCGCCCGCCGCGGCCTGGCCGAGATGAAACGGGCTCTGGGAAAACCGGACGAAGCGGCCGAGTTGTACCGCCAGATAATTGCCGCCGATGCGGCAAACATACCAGCCCAGACCGGTTTGATCCTCTCGCTGTTTGACGCGGGTAAACGGACCGATGCCGAGACGGCGATGGCGGCGTCACTCGAGCAAAATGCCGGCAACGTGATGTTGCTAGCCGGGGCGGCATATTGGTACGCGGCACACAAGGAGGGGAAAAAGGCGATCGAATTGGCTCAAAAGGCGATCGCCGCCGATCCGCGATTTATCTGGTCACACATTGCCCTGGCGAGGGGACTGATGGCCGAGAAACAGCCGATGGATGCCGAAAAGACGCTGCTCTCGGCCCGCCAGTACGGTAACTTTCCAACGTTGGAATACGAGATCGCTTCGGCAAAGGCTGCGGCCGGATTTTACCGTGAAGCGGCCGAGGAACTGTCCAAGAGTTTTTCGGTCAAGGACGGCGTTATCAGTGCAAAACTCGGCGGCCGCGTGACGCGTGAATCGGCCGATTTTACCGAGTTGATTTCGTTCGAACGCCGCGCCAGCATTTCGACGCCCGGGGCGGCAGATACGCCTGAGAACGCTACCGAACTTCGCAGTTTGCTCGACCTCTGGACCAAAATGGGGACGAAAGACGTCGATCCGGACGCACTCGCGAAATCGGCTGACGACTTTACCCGCGGCGATGACAATATGCGTTTGCACCGGCTGCTATTTGCCGCAACGGGTCTCCTGGAGCGTAAAAAGGCGTTGCCGAAGGTGCTCGAGCTTTCGCACGCAGCGATCGGGGCGGTCGATAATTCGCTCAACGTTGCGAGTCCGTCGTCGTCGGTTCTCGCCGACGAAGTCTACGACAACCGGCGGCTCGCGGTGACCCGCGACGAGTATATCAAGGTGCCTGATGTGCCGCGGCAGACGCTGATGAATATCGTCCGCGGCCGCGTCGAGGATCTGACCGGCAGGGTTTTATTCGAAACGGATAATAACAAAGAGGCGGTCGTCAGGCTCAAACGGGCGATCAGCGTGCTGCCGGCCGGTAGTGCGTGGTGGCGAACCAGTGCGTGGCGGCTCGGCACCGCACTCGCGGCGGACGGCAAGGGCGCCGAGGCACTAGATATTTACATCAAATGCTATAAGAGTGCCGAACCGGACGTGATCAAATACAGCGTCATCGCATCGCTCTATCAGCGTTTGAACGGCAGCCTCGACGGTCTCGAAACCAAGATCGGCCGCAACCCGGCCCCGGCAACCGAGACAGTTGCAAAAGTGACCGAACCGACGCCAACGCCCGATGTACCGAAAGTTGTACCGGCAACGACCCCGACGCCGGAAATCGCGAAGGTGGAACCGACTCCGACGCCTAGCATTGTCAGGGTGGAACCGACGCCGACACCGGAAGTTACAAAAGTAGAATCGACGTCGACACCGGAAGTCGCCAAAGTCGAACCGACGCCGACGCCGGAAGCTGTCAAGATCGAACCGACAGCCACGCCGACGCCTGAAAATTTAATTGCGGAGCCAAAGTCCGAGCCGACGCCGGCCGAAAGTATCGTGGCAAAGGTCGACGAGCAGGAGCCGAAGAAGGCAGTTGAAACACCTGTCGAGGAAAAAAAGCCAGCAGAGACGGACGGGGCGACGACGGGCAGCAAGGAACTGTTTCCGCCGGTAATTATTACGATCCCGCCGCCCGGCGGAGCGGCCAAGAAAACTGACGCCGACAAAGCAAGACCCGAAACCACCACGCCGGCCGAGGAGAAAGCGGCCGTGGTAGATGCACCTAAGGCAGAGACCAAGTCGCTCGAAAAACCCGTGGACGAGCGAGGAGCAGCGCCAGACGAGCGCTCGCGAATTGCCGAAGAGAGACCGGCGGAGACGTCGACTGCCTGTTCGATCACGCTGAGCGAGGCAAGCCTGACGCTTCAGAACAGCGGCGGCGATCTGGCGGTGATCGTCGGAACCGAGGATGACCGCGATATTCCGACGATCAAGGCAGAGTCGAGCGACCCGAAAGATATTAATGTGAGGCGTGAGCCGATAGTCGGGATCAAGGGCCGGGCTCTATTTGTCGTTAGCTCGATCAGCCCCCGAGCGGGTTCGTACTCGGTAAAATTTATCCTGCCGTGTGGTCAACGTGAACTTTTGGTTCGAGTGCGGTGATGCCGTTTCGAATGGATGCTAACCACCGCGAGCGCGGACAGCATCAGAAAAAAGAATGCGTTTGACGGCGTCCGCAGCGGAAAGTCAAAAAAGCTGTGGATCACGATGCCGAAACATCCCGCCAACGCCCCGATCGACGATGCACGCCGAAATGAACCGGACGTCGTGACGACAACCGCCAGCCCCTGGCGAACCAGAAGGTATATATACGCCGCAACGCACGCCAGTCCGGCGATGCCGGCGTCAGCGAGGGTCTGCAGATAGTCGTTGTGTGCCTGTTCGACACGATACACACCGGTCCAGTCGTCATATTTTGGAAAGGCGTTGCCAAATGCGTCGAGGCCCGCACCGAGGATCGGATGATGCAGGAAGATCTGAAGCGCGATCGCCCAAAAATGCCCGCGTCCGTTGCTCACGTCGCCGCCGCCGAGACCGAACCACCTCACCATCGCAGAATCTGCCCCGAGAAAGATCACGGACCCGAAGATGACGATCATCAGGGCGACCGAACCGGCCGCCGCGAGAAACCTGCGTCGCCCACGCTCGGTCCCGTCTTTTCCCAATCCGGTCGACGGGCGGATCAAAAAATGAGCCAACTGGGCAAATACGAGAGCCGAGACAAAGCCGATAAAACCACCGCGTGAACTCGTCATTACGACGGCGATACCCATCACCACGGCCGAAAAGACGAGCAAAATTCGTTTATCACGTTTGATGTCGCCGGCAAACATAAATCCAAACGCCACACCGCCCGTCATTTCCATAAACGCAGCAAAATGGTGTTGGTTGACAAATGGGCCAAACGACACCGCTCCGGGCGTCGGACGCAGACCGTAGATGCCCTCGACCGCAGAAAGCCTCTGCAATATTGCAAATATCGCCATCACCGCACCAAATCCGATGATCAGGACAACCATGCTCTTGATCCGGGCCTTGGTATTCAAAAATGTCAGTGAAGCGGCAAAAAACACCAGATAGACGACCAGGCGAATTAGAAAAAGCCGCGTTGCGTACGGGTCGAGCGAGATCGAGGCACGAGAGGGGTCCTGTATGAGGCCGTCGGGCAGTCCGTTTGAAAACAGCGGCAGCAACTGGACCACGCCGATGACGATCAGGCCCCCGAGCGGGAGCAATAGAGTGTTGGCATTAAATGCAATCGCCCCGCTTCGCACCCCGTCTAAAGCCCACAAGACCAGGATCAGCAGAGTGAATGTGAGCAAAGGCACCCAGACGATATGATCAACGGCACCGAATGCGATCGTCGTCGAGATGAGCGTGATGCAGAGTAGTACAAAGACGGCGAGACTCAGACGCGACTGTTTTTCGTCGGGTTCACCGACCTCGAACCGCGGCCAACCGCTGCTATTTTCACTGGATTTTTGCATTAGCCGATCACTGTTTTGCTAACTTGAGGTCGTCAAACCACACTTTGCCGGAAATGGCGCATATCGCCGCCGAGCATCCGTCGCGGACCAGTCTGACGATGACGCCGTCCGTCGTCGTCGGAACCGTAAAATTTGCCCGAAAAGTCTTCCAGTCTGCTGCCGTCTCCATAGCCTGTGTACGCCCGAGGGGTTTACTGTCGGCTGCGTCCACGATCTCCCAGGCGAGACCGCCCTTTAGCTCCGATCGGCACGATCCGGTGAGGGAATACGACACACCCGGCTCGACGGCGACGGTCTGCGAAACCTGCCGAAACTCGATTGCCTGCATCGTATCAAAGATCATATACAGGCTATATTTACCGGCCGTGGTTCGCTCATCGCTGAGCCCGATCTGCTGACCGGCACCGGTTGCGATCAGCCAATCGAAGATGGTGGGGTCGGGCCGGACGAGCATTTCGAAACCGCCGTCCGAGATGCTCCCGGTTTGCGGGCCGCCCGTGCCGGTGTCAACGATGTCATTAACGACCTGAGCCGCCAGCCTAAACTTTTTTGCGGAGGCCAATTGGCTGTAGAGATTGCGGCCGTCCTCACGGTCAATGGTGTTTTGCTCGTCGTCAGGTATCAGGCTCCAGGCCGCGGCCGCGGCGACGAGGTCTTTTTTGCTCAACGCGTTTTTGGCGATAGCGAGATTTACGCCGCCGGTATTGCCGAGCATGTCGCGAACCTTTTGCAGGTCGTTGCCGGACAGTGCCAGTGCGGTTTCGACCGCGATCGGAGCCAACTCGGGCTTTGCCGCCGACGCCACGCGAATGAGAGCAAACCCCTCGTCGACGCGGCCGGCCCGAACGAGCGAATTGCCGTATGCCCACTTGATATCGGCGTAGTTTGGGGCAAGTGCGAGCGTTCTCAAATATGCGGCTTCGGCACCGGCCTGATCGCCGCGGCGGTCGCGTGCCCGGGCAAGCTCGAGCCACGAAAGGTAATTGTCCGGCGAGAGAGCGGCGACCGTCTCGTATTCGGCAAGCGAGCGGTCCAGATCGTTCGGGTCGAACGACCTCTCGTACATCACGGCAGCGGCATAGTGCGTTTGCGGGTCACCGGGGCCGAGCGAGACGGCGAGATCGGCAGCCTGCTTGTCCGGGTTTTGGATCGAGACCGCGTTGGCGAAACACCATTTTGCCATGAAGATGGCGATAACTAACGACACGACGAGGCACGCATAGACGACGACCCGCGACCGCTGACTCTGTAGATTTATGCTGCCAAATGCCATTGTCTGATCTATTCGAACTCGACCGGCTCGATCATTATCCGAGCACGTTTTAAGGTTACGTCGAGATCGCGGCACGTCTCGCGCAAAGCCCTAAGTCTATCGTGTGGAAATTCTCCGATCGAAAGCAGGACGTGGGCGATCTCGGGGTCCTTGCATAAGGTCTGCAGAGCGGCATCGCTGTCGAAAACCGTTAGTCCGTGTATGACCTTGCCCGTCTTACGCGGGTCGTCATCGACAAAACCGATCGGAACATAATTCCACTTCGGGTTGTTTCTCAATTCCCGCATAACCATCTCGCCGCCATCACCCGCACCGTATATCAGCACCTTAACGACGTCGTCGGCTGTCCGATTCGGGATCGCCAGGCGAATGAGCCGGAACGCCATTCGGCTGCCGATCAGGGCGAAAAGGAGCAATAAGCCATTGACGACAAATACCGCACGCGAATAATCGATGAACCGGTAAAGCACCAGGATAGCGAGCACGCTCAGCACCGAGCCAATGACGACGCCCTTTCCATACGTGACAAAATCGGCGATGCTCGTGTACCGCCAAATACCGCGGTAGACACCCGCCACGAGGAAAGCACCGAGATGCATCAGTATCAAGATCGGCAAACTCTTGATGAACAGGCCCCAGTTGGCACCATTGTCAAACGAGCCGAAAATTACGATATAGCTCGCGTAATAGCACAGCGCGATCAGCAAAATATCGAGAAACACCTCAAATATACGGCGTTTGTAGGAAAAATCGACGATGAACGCGAACACGGCGTTATTCTGTGCCGCGAGATCCTCTTGCTGGCTCTCGTAAACGCGTACCTTGGACAGATATACGCCGATGATGACCAGGACAATGGTAAATATCAGGATGACGGCAAGGCTCTCGGTAAAAGCTAAACGGCTGACGACCAGAGACAGAGCCCCGGCCGTGATCGCAAACCCGTAGAGCATCAGCACTGCGGCCCGCTCAGACAGCCCGAGGGCGACCAGACGGTGCGAGGTATGGTCTCTGCCACCCTGTGACACGCTGCGGCCCCAGAGCTTACGCAGCAGCGTCACAAAGGTGGTGTCAAAGATCGGGACTAATAAGATCAGGACCGGGACCGCCAGAATCGGAACGATGCCGCGGGTGCGTCCACCGGTCTGGTTGAGCAAAACCGAACCGGCGAGAAAAAACCCGACAAACATCGAACCGCAGTCGCCCATAAATATAGACGCCGGATTAAAATTGAATATCAAAAACCCGATGAGGGCACCGACGAAAGCCGTGACCACCAGCAATTCGTCCGATTTACCGTTTACCGCAAAGCTGATGCCGAGCGAGATCGACGCGATCGCTGAAATGCCGACCGCCAACCCGTCCATGTTGTCGAGCAGATTGATCGCGTTCGTGATGCCGATGATCCAAAAGACCGTAATTGCATGATCGACGATCACAATGCCGGTGAGCGGCAATGTCAGGCCCAGCTGGACCAGGACAATGGCTCCGATGAGTTGTCCGATGAGCTTCTGATACGGCCGGATCGTCAGGATGTCATCGACGAGGCCGACCAGAAACAGCAGGGAACTGCAGCCGATGAGCACGAACGAATCAAACGTATGCGGGACGATCGTCAGGTAGACGAGAACCGTGGTAATGAAAATTGCCACGCCGCCGAGCATCGCCGTCGGCCGCTTGTGCCAGCGGTCGGATTTGGGTTTGGCGACAAAATCGAACCGCCACGCCACGCTCCGCACGAGCAGCGTCATTGCGCCCCCGAGTGCGAGACTCACGCCGAGCACTATAACTGAGTTTGTGGAAAAATACTGCATCAGATGTACCGATCGACCGCCTGAAAATTGACTACCCTTAGTTTAACGGATAATGGGAAATGTGCTATCTCGGGACCAACTCTCGGTACAGATCTTTGAGATCGTCGACCAGCCTATCAGTCGAATAATCGGACAGCACAAACTGTTTTCCGTTTTGCGAAAGGCTTTCTCGTAATTTTTCATTTTTGGCGAGATAAATCAAGCCGTCGACAAAAGATTTGGCAGATCCGGCCGGAACCAATACTCCGCGTTCGCAAACAGCGAACCCGTCGTGCTGCTCGACCCGATCACCCGCCAGATCGACAACGCCGCCGACGGCGGTCGAAATAAACGGCACGCCGCAGGCCATCGCCTCGATCAGCGAGAGCGGCGTCCCCTCGTTTGCGGACGTGAGGCCGACTATATCCATACCGGCGATCATCTCGGCGACACTTGGCCGATGTCCGACAAAGCGGACCGAGTCCGCTAGGCCGAGTGCCGCGGAGCGTGCCTCGAGTTCGCCGCGGAGCTCGCCGTCGCCGACGATGACAAAGCGGATCGGCGGTTGTGACCCGTCCCGCTTGACAATCGCCGCAGCGTCGAGCAGTAGGTTGAGATTTTTGATCGCGGTCAGACGACCGAGAAATCCAACCACGATCTCGTCGACGCCGGCACCGACCTCGTCTCGCAGAAGGCGTCGCGCGGAGCTAGCCGTCTCGTATTCCGCGAGGTCGATACCCAACGGAACGACGCGAAACTGGTCCGAGCGGCCGACGCCGAAACGCCCGTTTATCTCGCCAAACTGCTGATCTGAGATCGTCACGATGCGGTCCGTCGCAAAACGTGCCAATAATCGCTCGATGGTCAGGAAAATGCGGGTTTTTGCCGGCCCGTAATAACTGTGGAACACGTGGCCGTGAAAAGTATGTACGACCTTAAGCGGCCGCGGCCGGCCGAGAAACGTTCGCCACGTTAACCAGCGGTAGGCAAATGCAGCCGTGCGGCCGATCGTGCCGGCTTTGGCGGTGTGCGTGTGGACGATATCGGGGCCATAGGCGACCATCTGCCGATACACCCGCCACAGCGAGACGATGTCCTTTGGCGACAGTTCGCGGCTGAGTTCGGCGATGTAAACGGGCGTGACGCCGTGCTCATCGGCAAAATAACCCATGTCCTCTTCGCCCGGCGGCACCGTGCCGGCAATAAGTTCGCTCTCAAACTCGTCGTCCTGCAGAGCGTCCGTCAACCATACGACATGACGCGCCGGCCCGCCGACGTTCAGACGAGCGATGATGCGGAGGATCTTCATTAAAGATAGTGGAAAATTTGACGGACGGCCGCCGCCGGCGGAGATCGAACAATGCCGATATCGACCCGCGGTCATACGGTCGTGCGGGGTGCCGCTGCCGTCCGTCTTTACCCTAGTCGGCAAGAAACCTTGCCCGGGTAATATGATTTTCAAAGTTTGCCAGGGCTCTCGTTCAGCAATTCTCGCGAAACCCCGAAATGTGTCATGCTGCCGCCTCAAACCCGATCGTCCGAACGCTCGGCAACGCGCTTGCGACCGGTGGTGTGAAATGCAGCTCTAATGCATCGCGCAAATTGTCCAGAGCCTCGGGCTCCGTCTGACCCTGCGATGCAATGTCGATATCGAGACACTGCGCAATAAACCACTTTCCCTCGGGCCATACAACAGCCCTGACATTTCTATTCATACCGGTTGATCGTCCATCTGAAAGATGGTGTCGTGGTCGTCCTCATGGCGGATCTCATCGATCGGTTCACGTTTGCCCTCGCCCATATAGAGCCTGTTTGGACAGTTTATCACCATACCGTCGATCTCGCCGACATTTTTGTAGCCGTGAACGACACCCTTTGGCACGATGACCGCCATCGGGTTGTCGACACCAACCATCAGCGTCATCCGGTGGTTGTAGGTCGGCGAATCGGGCCGGTTGTCCCACATCCGCATTTTGAACGTCGACGGTCCGATAAAACAAAACAGATCGGCCTGGTCGACGTGCTCATGCGGCCCGCGGGCAACGCCGGGGTTGGTAAACGAAATATACGACATCGCCGGGTAAAACTCAGCGTCGAGCTCGTCGTGACGAAACAACTCGGCCAACCAACCCCGGTCGTCGCGAAATTTCTTTAACTTGTACACGACGACGTCACGGATATCGGCATCGATAAACTTCGTATCGATTTTTGTAGTGTAAAGCTCATTTTCCATAAATTACTTTCAGAATTGTCGCGGTCAGCAGTATTTTCTTAACGCCAAGATCGCGAAGTTTTGTCGCAAAGGCCGCAAAGTCGGACTCACCGAAACATTCCGGCCACCTTCCCCTTAGCGTCCTTTGCGGTTAAGTCTGTTTTCCAGCCGCCCGCGTCAAATATTGTTTGCACCGCTTTTCGCCACCAGATTCGACGCCAGCAGGAGGCTCTCGAATGTGCCGGCGTCGGTCCACCAGCCGTCGAGGGCATTCCACGTCATCTCGCCGCGACGAATGTAGTGGTTATTGACGTCCGTGATCTCGAGTTCGCCGCGGCCGGACGGGACGAGGGTTTTGATCACGTCAAAGACGGTCGCGTCGTAAAAATATATACCGATGACCGCAAAATCGGATTTCGGTCCTGCGGGCTTTTCCTCGATATTGAGCACGCGGTCACCGTCGAGCTCCGGGACGCCGAACCGCTGTGGGTCGGGCACTTTCTTGAGCAGTATCTTGGCACCGCCGCCCTGGGCACGGTACTCGTCCGCCGCCGCACGGATGTTGCCCTCGATGATATTGTCGCCGAGGATCACGCAGATAGGTTCGTCATCGGCAAAATGCTCGACCAGCGCCAGCGCGTCGGCGATGCCGCCCTCGCCCTCCTGATAGGCATAATTTACCTGCTTTAGCCCAAAATCATTGCCGTTTCTGAGCAGCCGCAGAAAATCGCCGGCCGAGTCGCCGCCCGTGACGATCATGATGTCGTCGATCCCCGCATTGATCAAAGCCTCGATCGGGTAATAGATCATCGGCTTGTTAAACACGGGCAGTAAATGCTTGTTTGTGATCCTCGTCAACGGGCTCAGACGCGAGCCCAGCCCACCGGCTAATACGACACCTTTCATAATGTTATTTCTTGATCCCGACGGCTGTCCAAAACGACGTTTCGCTAAAGACGATATCGTCCAGACCAGCCGCGAGCATCATTTCCCTGATCTCGGGTTTTGTAAAACGTTGCTCCAACCTCGTGCCAAATCTATCGAGAGCATCGGTTCGCATAGTATAAAAACTGTTTCGCCGATATTGCGACAGCGGCATCCTCGAAACGTCCGCACCGGCCCACTCAAGGAGCAGCGACAAACGGGCGAGCGGATAGTAAACGGCGGCGGCAAAAATCTGGCTGACCGCAAACCGCAGGCCGTGCGGCAAACGGCTAACGCCATTTCGGATCACATCGCTGGTACGCCAGAGTGCGCGAAACCACGCCGGCCGATTGTCAAACCTATAGTATAGGTAAACCAGAAACGGAGCGCCAACCTTGAGCTTATCGACGCATGCCCGCAGGCCTGCCGCGGTATCGGGAACATGATGCAAAACGCCGAGTGAATAACCAAAATCACACGATCCATCCTCGAGCGGGATACTCTCGACACCCGCACGGTGAAACTCGCAGTTTTTCACGCTGGCCAGATTACGCCGGGCGATCTCGATAGCATCACTCGGGTCTATCAACACGAGTTTGCCAACGCGCGGAGCCACGCACCGTGCCCAACGCCCGCTGCCGCACCCGAGATCAAATCCGACCGCGTCCGCCGAGAGCCGCTCCCACGGAAAGATGTTGAAATAGTTGTCAAACATCGCCCGCAGTTCGCCGTCGGTGAGTGCCGACTGGTCAAATCTCGACCACTCGTCCCCGAATCCGGCTACGACGTTTTGATCTATGTTCTCCGTCATTTTCTAATCAATAAATCTCTGAAACCACAGCTCCAGCATCAGCAGCGACCAGATCTGAAATGCGTGGTCCTGTTCGCCGCCCGTATGCTCCGCCACATATTTTTCGATCGCCTCGCGTTTGACGATGCCACGGTTGAGCGAGGTTTCCGACAGCAGTACACCGCGGACAAAATCTTTCATCTCGCTGCGAAACCATTTACCCACCGGCACACCAAAGCCCATCTTGCGCCGATAGACAACCTCGGGCGGAACCAGGCGGGCCGCAACTTTCTTTAACAGATATTTCGGCCGAAACCGGTTCATCTTGAGGTTTTCGGGCAGGCTCGCGGCAAACTCCATCAGCTTGTGGTCGAGAAATGGCGAGCGTGCCTCGAGCGAGTTTGCCATCGAGGCGATATCCACCTTGACCAGCAGATCGTTGGGCAGATAGGTCATCTGATCGGTCAGCAGCGTCGTGTCGAGCACGCCCAAACCGGCAGCCCGCTCAAACCACTGGCCGAGCACATCCGGGGTCTTCGCTCCGACGATCGCCGCTTTGAAATCGTCGGTGTAGATGTCGGCTCTGACCGCCGGCTTAAAGTTTGCCATCCAGCGACAGTACCGCTGCATCCTCTCCTCATTGGCCGAGGTGAAAAAACGCTGGACGTCACGAACCCGCGTCTTTTTTAGCTCCGAGGTCGGCATCAGATTGATCGGCCCCTCGACCAGAGCCTTTCTCAGCACCCGCGGGATCCGGCGATAGACCTCGGCGATCTCCATCGCCATGTACCGTTCATACCCGGCAAAGCTCTCGTCGCCGCCGTCGCCGTTAAGGGCGACGGTCACGTGCTGCCGCGTTTCTTTGGAAACGTAGTAGGTCGGTATCGCACTCGAGTCGGCGTACGGTTCGCCATAGTGGTCGACCAGCCTCGGCAAAACCTCGAGAGCATTTGGGCGGACGATAAACTCGTTATACTCGGCACCGACGTGCTCGGCGACCCGCCTGGCGTATTTGAGCTCGCTGAAATCCTGTTCCTCAAACCCGATCGAAAAAGTTTTGACCGGCGCCGAACTCTCCTGGGCCATCAGAGCGACCACCGCTGACGAATCGACCCCGCCCGAGAGAAATGCTCCCAACGGAACCTCCGAGATCATCCTGAGCCGCGTCGATTCGCGTAAGATGCGTGTGGTTTCCTCGATCGCCTCCGGTTCGGAGATCTTGATCTTTTTCGAAAAATCGGGCAGCCAGTATCGCTGCATTTTGATCTCCCCGGCTTTCCATTTTAGCCAATGGCCGGGCTCGAGCTTGCGGATCTGTTTGAACGCCGTCTGCGGCGCCGGGATACAGAGATACGCAAAGTAGGCATCGATCGCCGCGTGGTCGATCTCGCGGGTCACCGACGGATGTTTAAGCACTGCCTGAAACTCGGACCCGAAAATAAGGTCGCCGTTTGGCTGGTGCGAATAGAGTATCGGCTTTTTGCCGACCCGGTCGCGTGCCAGAAACAGCTCCTGTGCAGTTTCGTCCCAGATCGCGATCGCAAACATGCCGCGCAAAAATTGTAGGCAGTCGACACCGTGCTCGTCATAAAGATGGATGATCGCCTCGGTGTCCGAATTTGTGTAAAATTTGTGCCCGCGCGCCTCGAGATCGCGGCGTAGCTCCTGATAGTTGTAAATCTCACCGTTAAAGACGATCCATTTCGTCCCGTCCGCATTATGTATCGGCTGCCGCCCCCCCGCAAGATCGATGATCGACAGCCGCCGCATCGCGAGGCCCACGTTACCGTTAACGTAAAACCCATCCTCGTCCGGCCCCCGATGGATGATCGCCGCGTTCATCGCCTCGACCACCACCCGATCTACCGCTCGCCCGCCATTATTTACAAACCCAACAATTCCGCACATTTAGGTGTTTGCCTCCTGCCGTGCACGCAGAGCAGCGTCGCCACGCTGCCGCTGCTGAGTCCTGATCAATTTTTGGTCCTCCCGCTTCTCTTTGCGGAGCGACCAACCGACGGCGATAAATATGAAAAGAAAAACCTGTATCTGTGTCCGCTGCCGATACGCGGTCCCCACGTTACCTTGAGAGATCGAGTAAGCAAGGGTCAGCATCAGGCTGAACAATATTATCGGCAAAGCGGTCCGGAGACGATGCCTGATCGAATATGCGAGACCGGCAACGAGCAGCGGCATCATCGCCCACCAAATAAAGACCTCGGGCAGCGGAATTGCCTGCCTCAAATTCTTAACTTCCCACGGGAACGGTGCAAACATCAAGTAGGCAAATCCGACCGGGAGAACTGTCAGAGCTCCATCGGCGGTCGATACGTCGGCGTCTGCTGCAAAACCGGACTCGCCGGTCCGTGCCTGATCCAGACGACCGTTTTGGAGCGTCTGCAAATCGGCGTATTTAGACATATCGTCAGTTGCAATCCCGGTAAGCCCGGCATAGGTCAGGACGATACCCAAAACGGCAAGGGCTCCGACTCGAGCAAAAACCGATTGGGCCGAATTTGATACGCCGATCATAAAACTGCCCACGATCGCGATAACGACCATATAAACGATATAGAATCGCAGCGATAGTATTCCGGCGAGCGAGAGCCCCAACAAAACGATTGGCCAGAAGCTCATTTTTTCTTGAAGTTCCAGTGTCATCGTAATCGCCAAGACAAGGAGAAAAATGATCAAACCGTCCTTTAACAATTGTGAGGACCAGATTACTAATGCGGGAAACACGGCGATAAACACGGCTGCAACCTTTGCCGCATACAAATTGTTGTACATCCGTTTTGTACAGAAAAAGACCATTGGGGCCGTCGCGGCTCCGATAACCGCGCAAAAGGACTGTGCGGCCAAAATATTTCGTCCGACAACTGCATAGATCGCGGCCACCAAATATTGCATCCCCCAACCGGGACCGCTCGTCCGTGACGCCATCGCCAGGTCTCTCGCACTGACATTGGCCCGTCCCCACCACGAATCTTGGAGAACTGAACCAAAATAATCGTAGGTATTGGCGTCCCCGCCGAAAAAGTCGCGCAAGTCTGCAAAATGAAGAAAAAATCCGAAACCGAGCCTCAACGCGAGTGCAACTAGGAATATAGTGGTAATAAATTCCGTTTCATCCGTCAGATTGCGAAAGATGGTGAGAAAGATAAGCGAAAGCACAATAATAACAATGGACGCGACGGCAGTGTCCGGGAAACTCACCGATATCAATCCAACCACGATCATCAAACCGACGATCGCATAGACGTAGTAAAGGCCACCTCCCTGATTGTCGCCATCAGCCATTTACAATGCCACCTCTCATTAACGCTGAACTGATGCGGGAGGCAATTTCAGCGTAGCCGCACCGGAAACGATATAAGGATTTTTGATGAGCGAATTCAAATTTAGACAGCATCATTGTTATCATCCAAATAGCGTTCGTAATAGCGACCGATGTACTCATTAAGGCATACTTTCCAATCGCGCATAATATTATAATTACGCAGCTCCAATTTCAGGTTGATAAGCCTCTCGCTCGCCGGGCGGGGAGAGAAATATTCCTCAGCGAAGTAGTCCGAGCCTACCTGTGTAACAGTGATCTCATCCACCATCTTTAGGGCATTAACGAGCTCTGTCGCAACCTCCAGCCGCCCGGTTGAACCGCCACACACCATATTGTATAGGCCCCACAACTCTTTCTCGAAGAGCAACTTAACATTTCTGGCAAAATCGTGCGTGTAGGTCGGTGTTCCTAATTTGTCATTGACCACGAATAGTTCTCGTTTGCCATCCTTAATCTGTTTCATCAACTTTTGAATGAATTTTTTGTCTTTGGCCGGGCCCGAGCCCATCATCCAGCCCGCGCGGCAAATGATATGTTTCGTCTTGTTCTCTTTGACGAACAGCTCGCCCATGTATTTGCTTCGGGCATATGCACCCAGGGGATTGGGTGTGTCCCAGTCATCGTAGGTATCCTTTTTTCCGTCGAAGATACCTGCCGTACTAATGTAGAGCAGCGGGATGTCGAGATGATTGCTGATATGAACAGCGTTCTCAACCGATAACGTATTCGTTACATACGTGTCGTCCGGATTTAGATCACAATACTCCAGGTCCGTGTAGGCTCCCAGGTGAAATAAATAGTCTGGTCCAAAATCAACGACGTCATCTCGATAGGCCTCAAAATCTCGAAAATCGAGAAACGATATCCAGGATTCGTTGACGTCCTTATCTGATATCTTAAGTTCATATTCGTCCCTGAATATCTGATAAAAACCTTCGCCGAGCATTCCACCGCCGCCCGCAATGTAGATCTTCCTTTTTTTCATATTGTTCTGTTCGGATTCCGCACGAGCCCAATCAATGGCGCTCCGCCAAGACGGCCCCGAGTACGTTCAAATAATGTTCCCGAACCACGTGCTTTGAAAAACGCGTCATAACTGTTCGTCGGGCGTTTTCGCCTACTCTCTTTCGCAATGCGGGCGAATCGATCAGCTCCGTAAGTGCCTCTACCCATTGTATATCGTTTTCAACCAACAGGCCGTTCTCGTGATCGACAATGAACTGCTGAACCGTGCTAATGTTTGACGCGACACAGGGCAACCCGAACGACATGTACTGTATCGCTTTCAACCCGCTCTTTCCCATGACCCACTCGTTCATCGGTAGTGGGTATACCCCTATGTCGATCTTTTGGAGGTCAACAACCTCGGTCTCCGCCGACCACTGGATAACGTCCATATCCATTTCGGGGAAATCATAACTAAAGTTTCCGATCACCACCAACCTAAAGTCGCGCAACTTCCTTAACTCAATGAAAACAGGCCGCAACAGATCAAGATAGGGTCGCGTACTGAACGTGCCGGTCCAACCGATGACGATCTTGTGTTCGTTCGAGTAGCGGTTGTTCGGTACAAACCGCTCCGTATCGATCGACGAGCTTATATATGTGCAGTTCCCAAGCTTGTTGATCGTCAAGCAATAATCGTTCAAGGCCGGTGAACTGGTGATCACGTGATCCGCCGTTTCCACCAAATATCGCGTCTTCTCGACGGATCGAAGCCCTGTCGTGTTGCTTGCTGCCGTTTCATCTTGCAGAAAACGATTGTCCTCGAGATCAAATATCAATTTCTTTGCTCGTTTTCGAAATGCCCTTTCAAATCCAGTTCCGCCGATAGGATTCACATACATAAAGATGTAAACAATATCAAACCTGTCAAGCCTGAAAAAATCCCATATTCTTCGCGCCAGCCCGATCAGTGTCCAGACAGCTTTGGTTAACACACGGCCCTCGCCATGAACAATCCGCCACATCGCCATGTTCATGAACGGCGAGACCGTGACGTCGTACTCCTGATCACGCCAATTGTTCAAATATTGTTCGTACTTAAGGCGCTGTCCCGCTGCAACGCCGACGGGGTAGGGACAAACAACCAGTATTTTCTTTCGCGTTTCCGTCCGCATCTAAGTTTGTACTATGGAATAGGTCGCCTAGTACGAATTTCGTCCGCACCCTCAAGACAAGACGTTAGTTTATCAGGTTCTACCTCAATATCGCCCGTGTCTACGGCATAATTGGAGCTGTCGGCCGAGCGCTTGCACCATAGAAACTCGTGTTCATGACCCAGAGCCGACGCCAGGCGGTGGTAGCACGCGTTCAGCTCTTTGTCACGATCGAGTAGTCTCGGGAACAGCTCGATCACCCGACTGGCGGGCGGCATAAAGAGCATATTAGTTAAGGCGGCTCCGTGAATCGAGATAAGAGTTTGACAGTTCGCGAACAGCTCAACCTGACTGGCGAAAGACATTCCGTCTAGATCAACCACGTTAAACCCGACCTTCACAAGTGATGCTTTAAGCACGTCCTCATTAACCACGCGCCTCGCTCGAGCATTTCGCCGTGTAACGTAGATCAAGTCTTGTCGCTCGGCTTTGACGCCGAGTTTTTTCATGATCCGGTCTCGGGCAGCAATCATAACTTGCGGGTCAAAATGACCGGAACGCGGATTCGAGATCAGATTGAGCTCTCGAAAAAAACCATTTCCCGATAACCGATAGGTATTGGTAAATCCGAAAAGTTCAAAAAACTCTGCTACAAAAAGCGGCAGAACGTCTGGCGTAATCAAGGTCCCGCGACGGCAGACATCCTCAAACTCGACGAGTTTCGGCACCACTTCGGCAAGCCAATGGTGGTATCCTGACCCCCACGGGTTAAAAACAAAAAAATAACTTGTGTCCCGCGGAACCAGGCGTGTCCGGTTTTTCAGCAGTGACCCAACGGCATACAACAAGCTCCGCCGTTCAAAATTTTTTGGAAGCTGTTGAAACTGAGCAGCAGCCGGGATTCCGCTAGCGGTCAGAACCGCCATCGATCTCGTTAAAACGGCGTTGTCCACCGTTACCAGCCGGGGCGGGAGACCGGGAGCGTTCGTCATTGTCGACGCGTTGTCAGTTCGGGGCGTCTGGCCCTCGTTATTAGGCATAACTAATCACCTACCGTTTCGCTGTATAAACGCGAATAACGCGGACCGCCGATGGTATCCAGGTCAAAACGTTCGAGGGCCGATCCGCGACAACGTGCTCTCAGCTCGGCGTCACCCATTAGCTGATCCAGCCGAAGTACCGCACCGTCATAGCCACTTTCCGTCAACTCATCAACGAGAACTCCGGTACGGTCGGCGCTCAGATGTTCGTCGACGTCGCCAACGCCGGCGTTTGCAATTACCGGAAGGCCGCATGCAAGATATTCGGGAACTTTTGTCGGCGATCTTGATGCGGTCGCGTACCCCGATCGCACGAATGAAAGTCCAACGTCGCTCGCGGATAAATATTTAGGAACCTCGCTCGGAGACACTCGCCTCACGAGCATGTCACTCTCAGCAAATCCGTGTTTGGTTAGTAGCGGAACTATTAGAGCGGGATCGCTCCGCGTGAGGAAGAGCGCAAATGTAGCGGGATTATTCTTCCGGAAAGCGAAGAGCAGGTCGGCAATCTCGGATGTTAGATACAATCCGCCCAATGATCCAGTGTGTATCACGACCCGTCTGTCTGATACTCCGAGTTCCCTGCGTGCGGCTGATCGGACGACTTCGGAAACCGGGGGAAACCGAGCGGAGCTTATACAGCAAGGAATTACCTCTATCGGACGGCCACGTTTGTCTAACCCAGTTTCCAGGCTCTCCGGGAAAAGTATCGATCGCGCGTTTTCGGTCAAGACGACAAAAGCGTCTGAAACGTCGAGCAACCATCGCTCGACGAGCTTCGTCGTTCTATACAGCACGCCGTTCTCCGGCCAAAAACCCGCGTCAGTGTACTCTTCCGGGAAAAAGCCCCTGATGTCGAATAAGATCTTTGGCTTATGGGTCGATAGTTTCCGGGCGAGTGCCGCCATCAGCACCGGGATATGCACTCGGCCGTGGAGTATATCCAAGTCGCCGCGTCGCAGGCGGTTCCATACAAAAGCCGTCCCTCTGAAAATGTCATATGCCGTGGCGACGACCGAAAAGCGTTTGTGGTACGCAAGCAGGTCCCATTCGATCCCTTCACCCCGTAACCGCTCACGCATTTCTGCTATGCTATCCGCCGTCCAACGGCCTTTCAGGTCGGCCTCAAAGGTTAACAAGCTGATCGTGTGGCCATCCTTAAGCAGTTCGCGCAGATACGGCAGGACCTGTGTCTGCACTAGAGGTTCGAGAAGGCCGAAATAGCAAATGTAAAGTGAGGACGCCATTTAGTAATTTCCGTCCGGAGCTCTCACGCGCCGAGATTTGCGAGACGTAATTTCAAATTCTCATTCGTCGCCAATACTAAATTGATGGTACCCGAAAGGCTTGTTATTCTTTCGAAGGACGGATTAACGAGCTCCCCTCTAGTGTCGATCTCAAACAGCCGGTAGCCCAGAGACTGAAATTTTCCAATTATTTCTTCACTCTTCAGGAGGTTGTCTGCGTTTCCATCAGTTATTTCAACCATGATCGTAGGGCGGTCGTTTTGTTTAATATGATCGTATAGTCCGCGAAGCACGCTGGACTCCAGCCCCTCCACGTCGATCTTGATAAAGTCGATCCTCGGAATTGCTTGGTCACTAATGAAATCTGAGAGTGTGACCGAACGAATGCGAAAAATCCGCGAGCAATCCGGGGATGCGATTTCTGGAATTGCCGACGACCACATAGATTCCGAACTATCCACATAGAAGTCGATCATATCTTCCTCTCCGATTGACGTTGAATCGCTAACCGCCGCTTGTATCGGGTGGAACGAGCCACACGCCGATTTCTCTAAAGTAGATAGATATTCGAAAACGGATGGATTGGGCTCAAATGCATAAACGGTCCCTTGATTTTGCATTGCCGACAGCATCTCGGCCGAAAGATATCCGTAGTTGGCCCCAACGTCAATTGCGGTGTCGTGCGGCTTTACGTAGCTGTGGATGAATCTGCGCTCAGCCTTTTCAAAAGCCCCAAAATATATGTACCTTACCAGCTTTTCTGCCAGGTTTACCGTTATCTGGAGATCGCCAACCGGCATGGATACGCGAGAGCGTTTAGGATTCAGTAGCTTGAAAGCCAACTCAGAAATCGTCACTTTTCCGGGTAGGAAAGATAACCTCGTGATTTTGGCGAGTAGCTCAAGAAGAGCCAGTTTGACGTCATCCATAATTATAAATTCAAACTATGAGGAGCCTTAAGGTTCCATATAACGCTCGGTTTAGTAGAGCTTTCGGCGAACATCCCAGCGCGTTTGCCAGATAGCGGAAAGCTTCCCGCCGTTCGCCCATAAGAGCCAAGTGTACGGCTATATAGAGCCTGTTATTTGCTTTGAACTCCCCAACTCTGGCACCGAACCTCGCGTTAAATGCGTCGTCGGCAAACACCGAGCTCTCGAGAAATTCGATTCGCCTTTCGAGCTTTGTTCGATTTGTATTGACAACACTCCGCTCATCGTGCTGAATAATAACTGATGTCACACGTTTATCGCAGATTATCGGATACCTGCTTGCGAGCCGCAGCCATAATTCGTAATCTTCCGTTCCAGATAATCCGCGTTCGGTATTGAAAGGATGCAGCTCAGCAATGTCCTTTCGAACAAAGACACCATTACACGAAAGGCGATTGCCCTCGATCAGCCGGTCATTAGCGACCACCGGCAGCGGGGTCATTCGAGAAATCTCGCATGTTACAAGGTTTCTGATCTCATAACCTAAGTGAAAGACTTCCGGCTCCGAGTGCTTTGCAATCACTTCGGCTGCGCACCTCAAGTGGTTCTCCAAAAGTAGGTCGTCCGAATCAAAAAAAGTCACGTAGTCGCCCTTCGACATCGCGCGGCCGGCATTCCGCGCCGCCGCCCTTTCTTCGTTTTCCTTCTTGTGATATTTCAATCGCGGGTCGACGATGGATTCGACAACATCTTGCGTATTATCCGTGCTTCCGTCATCCACCACGATGATTTCAAAATTGGCATAACTCTGCCCCAACACCGATGCGATCGTAGCTCCGATCACGCCTGCACGGTTGTATGTCGGGATAACAATGCTGAAGAAAGGATCGTTCATCGATTACCAAGCCATTGGAGCGAGTGTTTATCACAAATGGCCTGTGTCTTTCGCACGTCGAAATTCTCCGCGGCCATGCGGCCGAGCTTCCCCATGTCGGGCCACTTATTTCTCATTTCAAGAATTTTACCGATCGCCGCGGCGAATGACGCGGCGTTGCCCGCCTCAAAGAAATATCCGTTGACACCGTCTTTTACTATTTCAGCAGCAACGCCCGTCGGCGTGCAGATCACCGGCTTACTCAAGGCAAAGGCTTCGATGTAAACCATGCCAAATGATTCTGCGAGCGACGTATGCACAAATACATCGCATTCTTTCATAATCGATGCCAGATCCGTCCGCGGCCCGAGCATGAACACTTTCTCCGCAAGTCGCTTTGTCTCGATCAGCTTTTCAATTGCGGCTCGGTCGCCGTGGCCGGCTATTAGCAGCACGAGATCCGTGACCCCCGCCGCCGCGATTTCAAATCCCCCAATCATTGTCTCAAAGTCTTTAATCCAGTTCAATCTTCCTGCCGACAACAGGATCGTCTTTCCCTTAATGGCCAGCTGCTCACGTATGTTAGACGAACGTTCGGCCTCATTTCGAATGGCTCCCAAGTCGAACCCGTGGGGAATTACGCTTATTTTGGCAGATCGGACGCCAAATTTTCGGATAAAGAGATCTTTCATTTGTTCCGACGGAGCGATGACGTGATTCGACAAAAACCTAGGCGAAAACCCGTCCACAAACTTCAGCAATGCCCGCCCGGATAGGGCTGTCTCTGCCGAGTGGTGTCCCGAAAAGATCCGAACGGGGACGCCCGCAACTCTTGCGGCTGCGAGGCCGATGATACTTGCATCCATCAGATGGGTTTGAACGATTTGCGTTCCAGAGCGCCGGAAAAAACTCAAAACTTTTAGAAATGAACTGAAAGACTGTTTTCGGGACACATGATTAAGCGAAAAACATTCGACGCCGAGCTCAGCCATCTCCATTTGGAGAGCTCCGACAGGTGCGAGCGTAATAACCGTATATTCAAAGATCGTTCGATCGGAAAACTTGATCGAATTAAAGAGCAGCGGGTTTGCCGTAGATGCGTCGATTATGTGACAGAAATTTTTCCTTGGCATTGGCGAGCAGATTATGATGTCGGCAGATGAGTACAAACGATGTCGAAGTGACACTTCGAAAAGTCATCTGTTTGGGTAACCCGCTTATTCGTTTCTGACTGAACAATCGAATAATTCATCGATTCGAGAAAGTGTACCAGTTCGACAGCCGAACTCTTTTGTTGATTAAGATTATTGTCGTCCAATTCGATGAATAGAATTGGACGAAATCGAGTTAAGACTGATTCAGCCCCTTTTAGAACTTCCATCTCATAGCCTTCGACGTCGATCTTAATTAAATCGATTCCACTGATTGCCTGCGAAATAACCCAGTCCTCCAGCCGCTGGATACTTATTTCATTAGATTCCTGACCGTTTTTGGCCATCCCTACACGATTGCCGCCTCGGTTACTTTCGGTATCGACAACTAATGTGACCTTGCTAGTTTGGCTGCCTAATCCGATTTGCTCAACGAAAATATTCGACCGATCGTTTAGGTCCAGGTTCCTCTGACAAACTTCGAAGTTGATCGGATCAGGCTCAAAGCCAAATGTCATCCCATTCTTTCCGACACGTTTTGCCAATTGCAAAATCGTGGTTCCAACGTTGGTCCCTATATCCAACACAAGATCGCCGGGCTTAACCAGACTCAAAAGTTTTTCGTGAGAAATATCCCGAAAGCCGAAATAGAGCCAATGCCCGATATAATCGTGTATGTCGAGTCTCAACCGAATACCGTTGTAATGATATTCGCGGACCGTGTTGGGCGGGTACTGGTAGTTGTTTGGCACCAGTCTTGACACAAGCGCTTTCGTATCTTTTCCCCGTACCAATTTTCTCAGGCCCCTCTCCAGTAAGGGGATCTTAAAGATAGTTCTAAAGACATTAAGGATTTCTGTTTTCATATCAGGTAAAAGAGAGGCTATTTCTGACGACCGCTCTCTCGTTTGCGGAAATTATATGTTTCCACGTTATCGCGGAATAGATTCCCGCGCTCACGGCGAATACAGAGGCTGGTATCACAAAACTGTCGGACCAAATCACCGTAGCCAAGATCGGCAGGGCCATAACACAAATGGCGGCCGCAACCGCGATTAGCCTGTCCTCAAAGAAATTAAAGGAAACGCCGGTTATTTTTCGTGCCAATACCCAGATCAGAACTGAATCCGCGAGTGCTCGTACAGACCAGGCTATTGCGGCTCCGATTATCCCGAACCAAGACGTTAAAATTATCAAAAGAGCGAGAAAAGGAAAGAGTTCTGCCCATAGCAGTTTCGCGATCGTACGGGTTCGCCCGCCTGCTAATAGCAGGCTGTACGGGATCACCATAACAAGGCTGAAGAAAACGCCAATTAACAAGATATGAAGCGGTAGAATGCTTTTGTCGGCAAAAGTGTCTCCGGCCCAAACGCGAATCAGCGGCTTTCCGATGACGAAGAGTGCAACAAGAAGCGGCAGAGTGCCAAAGATATTTATCCGCACACCACGCCCAAATAATGAACGTAACTGTTCCTGTTTATCGGGCGCATTCAACTGCGCAAATGCCGGAATGAGCGACTGGGTCGCGGCCGACGACGCTAGAAGCGATAGCGAGGCAAACGTAAAAGCGACCGAATAGTATGCGACCATTTCTACAGATGCGACGCGAGCTAAGACAACCTTGTCGAGATTTATAATCGCCAATCCCGCAATAGCGGCGACTGCTAAGGGTGAACCATATTTAAGCAATGGGTTAACTGCTTCCCTCGAGAAACGGACGGGCATCAACTCGGCGAAGAGCCACCGCCCCGCGACTACCTGGACAGCAAGTTGAGCAACACTCGCGATAAGCAGGCAAAGAGCCGCCATTGCGATCGCCCCAAACCAATATATTGCCATTGCCGAGGCCAGTAGGCCAAAAATGCGGAATCCGGCATTTATGGAGCTGTTGACGTCCATCCGGAGCCGCACCAATTGAGGGGAGTTGAATACTAAATTTAATAGAGTCACTACCATCAGAACGGCTGTAAACTTGCCCGCTAGACTGGCATCGTTCCGCATTCTGTCAGGAATGTTGAGGAATCTTACAAGGACGTCTGAAAATACGATTATCGCGGCCGCAAACGGCAGCGATGTTGCCAGAGCGATAGCTGCCGAGGTCCAAATCGTCCGAGCTTCGCGTTCACGGTCGTCTGCACCATAAGCTTCGGCGGCAAACTTAGTAGACGCAGTGCTCATACCCAGATCAGCAAAACCCAAATATGTGGGAATTGACCAAATCAGTATCAGTACTCCGTAGCTTTCGGCCCCGAGCTTGCGAATTATGAATGGCGTCGTGAAGAACGACACAGCCATCGGAGCAAATTGGCCCGCGAGCGTCCAAAGACTGCCCTTCACGACCTTTGTCGTCATTCCGGCGGTCGAACGCGGTTCGGGCGAAGTGTCGGTCATACTTGCGGTTAGTTCGGGTGTCACTGGGAGAAGTCTATCGTTTGTCGGCGTGCGGTATCAAACGCCGATCGTGGTTTCGGCCGTGGCTTGGGCTTCGGACGGGGTCAAAGCGGCGAAATATTCGACAGTTTTGGCAAGGCCTTCGGCGAGATGGACTCGTGGCTCCCAGCCGAGCACGGTTCTGGCGCGTTCGATGTTGGGTTTGCGTTGTTTCGGATCGTCTTGGGGGAGCGTGACCATTTTTATGTTTATGGGGCGGCCGACGGCTTGGCCGACTTGGTTTGCCAGCTCGAGCATTGTAAATTCGTTGGGGTTGCCGACGTTTACGGGCATGTGGAGGTCCGGGCCCTCGGCGTTCATTAGGCGGACCATGCCTTCGACGAGGTCGCTGACGTAGCAGAACGAACGCGTCTGGGTGCCGTCGCCGTAAATTGTTAGTTCCTCGCCGCTGAGTGCCTGGACGATAAAATTAGAGACGACACGGCCGTCGTTTGGCAGCATTCGGGTTCCGTAGGTGTTAAAGATACGGATGATGCGAGTGTCGACCCCGTTTTGGCGGTGATAGTCCATCACGAGCGTCTCGGCGACGCGTTTGCCTTCGTCGTAGCAACTGCGAGGGCCGATCGGGTTGACGTTGCCCCAATAGTCCTCGGTCTGCGGATGGACCATCGGGTCACCGTAAACCTCGCTGGTCGACGCCTGCAGAAAGCGTGCCTTGACGCGTTTGGCGAGGCCGAGCATGTTGATCGCGCCCATTACGTTGGTCTTGACGGTCTTGACCGGATTGCACTGGTAATGGACCGGCGAGGCGGGACAGGCAAGGTTGTAGATCTGGTCGACCTCGAGCAGGATCGGCTCCGTGACGTCGTGACGGACGAGTTCGAACCGGCGATCGTCCATCAGGTGCTCGACATTTGATTTACGGCCGGTGAAAAAGTTGTCGAGACAGATGACCTCGTTGCCGTTAGCCAACAGCCGTTCGCAGAGGTGCGAGCCGATAAATCCGGCCCCGCCCGTGACTAGTATCCGTTGTTGACTCATATTTTTGTCAAATCCGTGGGATCGTTTGGCGCCGAGTTCATTGTTGAAGTTTATTTTTTGCCACGGCGAGTGTCAAACCGGAGTGGGAAGGACTGTGTCCCAAGGCTCAAGTCCCAGTGTAATGGTTCAGCGTCAAACGCAGTATTGCATAAATTCGGATAGTCACTGTTTAGTATAAAAAAAGGTACTTCATTATCCGTTCATACTTTTTTCA
>JAYVUD010000187.1:0-7623 GCA_043788335.1 Chloracidobacterium sp.
TGCTAGGTCGGCCGGTATCACCTGGGCACCTCTAAAATGGCTCTCGACATCGTTCAGTGCCAGTACGTCGACACGACCCGGCGACCGTTCACAGAAAAACGGGTACGTCACCGGCACGTTAGGTCTGGCCCCGCGTTCGTGGCTGCCGTCCATCTTTATCTCGCACACCGAGAGCCGAACGGCCCAACTTCGCAGCGCCTCGTTTACGATCCTGACCGCGACCAAAGAACTTTCGCGTTTTCGCATCTTCCTCAATGCGACCCGGATCAAGACGTTCGGTGCCGCGACGATCAACTTTCAGGCCGGGGCGAATTACCGCATAAACGACTACAATTCGATCGAGGCCAGCCAGGGTTTCGGGAGCCGCGGTTCGCTCAACGGCCAGATCGACTGGCGATCGGCCGCGTTCTTGAAAAACAAGCTGAGCTTTACCGCCGGCATCGGATACACACGCGGCGGCAATTCGGAATTTTCGACTTACGAACGGATAACCGCCTCGTTAAAATTGCCGCGGCAAAACACGCTGCAGTTGAGCTATACCCAATCGAATGGCGGGCCGACGCTGATGGTCAGCCTTCGCGGTTCGCTGTTTCGCCGGCGTGAGGCACAGGCGATCGCCGGTTCGCCGATCTCCGAAACAGGCTCGCTCGGAAAGATCTCGGGCCGCGTCTATCAGGACACGAATCTCAACGGCAAATACGAACCCGGCATCGATCAACCGGCGGCAAATGTTCAGGTCCGCGTCGACGGCAACCGTTTTGTCGTGTCCGACATCAACGGGCTTTACGAGATCGACGCGGTCAAGACCGGCCAGCATCAAGTCTACATAAATCTCCTTTCGGTCCGTGCCGATATGACGCTACTCGACGGCGAAACCCAGAGTCTCGAACTTGCCCGCGGCCGGGATTCGCTCGTCGATTTTCGCCTGATCCGGACCGGCCGTGTGAGCGGCATCGTGTGGCTCGACGCAAACGGCAACGGAAAATTTGATGACGGTGAAACGCCGCTCGCCGGCGTCCGCGTGGTCACATCGGGCGGGCGCGACACGCTCACCGATTCTGATGGCTACTACATCATTGGCGACCTGCCGCCGGGCGATCAGGTCGTGCTGATCGACGAAAAGACGCTGCCGGCGAAACTGATGACCGCCGCCAAACCCGCCGCCGCCCGCCTTTTGCCCGGACAGGAGACGCGAAATAACGACATTGCCGCCATTTACATACCCGCCGACGTTAAGCGATTTCCTTCAAAACAACTGCCCTGAACCGGAAGTGCCGAACCATTTCCCGGTATTGCCGCTCGGATTTCGTTGTACTTGTAGAATAGGCCCGTGACGAGGTTAAACAGGCCAACCGGCCATTCGCAAAAACAGTCGGTCGGCGAAGATGGGCGTTTTACAGATCAAACCGCCGGACTCGACCGATGTGTCCGACAGCGAGATCTGCGACACCAGATCGATCGAAAAGGAAATGGCGGCCGTGGTCAACGTAAGTTTTGGCGTAAACTGATCTCGCCGACAGATTGTTACAGCTTGCGAATATACGCCACGACCGACCTGATCTGTGCCGCACTGAGGCGTTTGCCGAAGCCGGGCATATCACTCTTTCCCTTAGTGATAATGGCCGCCAGTTTGGCGTTTGACTTGTGCCTGGTTCCTAACGCCGTCAGGTCATCGGCGTCGAGTTCGCGGCCCTTTTCGGTATCAGATCTGCCGTCGGCACCATGACAGCGGGCACAATTTTGCAGATACAATTCCCTGGGCCCCGAGGCCGCGGCGTCGCTGACATTTTCACTTGAGACAAATCCGGCGTTGACTGAATTTGCGAATAAGAAGAATGCGGTAGCCGATAGGAATACAGATGCGATGCCCAACTTAAGAATGTTTTTCATAAATATTAACGCGACTTATTGTTTCGGCCCGAAATCACATGAATAGTGACCCAAGCGGGCCCGAATCTTCTCCGGGCCAATTGTGCCTATGTAAGATGCCGAGCGAACCGTAATTGCGTTGCCCGATTTTATCATTTGGCGAAAAATTAAGAAAAGTCGGTGCTGGGTTAATACTTCATCACAAACTCGTAACGACAAAGAACGCCCGCCGACCATACTCGATAACGGCGTTCGATAATATTAGAAAGTGCCAAATAAACGGTGAATTTTCCGGGCCCTAAACGACGAGACTACATCGGCATTTTCATCGGGGGCATATCCATCTTCATTTCGGGCTTATTCATCTTCTCAAATTTGAGCAGCAGGACGGCGACATGCATCGAAACTTCGTGAGCGTCGGGCGTCGCGGAGTAGAGTGACTTTTCGACGGCCGTCAAATGCATCCGGAGGTCGGCCTTTTCGGCTTCCATCTTTTCCATCATCGGCTTCATCTTTTCCATCGCCGCGGCATCCATCTTGCCCATACTCGACATATGCATTTTCTGGATGTCGTCGATCTTTTCGACGGCACGTTTGACCTCGGAATACGCCATTTTCGCCAGATCGACGTTCTCGATCTTGCCGTCCGACACCATATCCCAAAGCACGCGCGTGAACGCCATCGCGTTGTGCCGATACGTTACAACGAGCATGTGGTGGGGACTTTTCATCATTTCACCCATTTTCATGTCGTCTTTCGGCATTGGTTTCATATCCGGCTTTCTGTCCTGCGCGAGGACGGATCCTGCGGACAGCATAATGACGATAAATAAGGTCCAGATCGTTAGGCTTTGTTTTTTCATTTTGTTTTCTCCAATATCTCAGAATACTCTCAATTTAGTGCCTTGTATGTGCTAGGCCACACATTTCGTCGTCATCATCGCTCGCACGGGCTTTCACCTGATAGCATAGCGTGTTATAAATGAAACGATGGCAAAATACGTCATAAAACGTGACCCGGCCGCACTGCCCGAAAAGCTGACACGCTATCGGTCGGAGCTTAACGACGAGCAGTTTCGTGTGGTGACGGCAAAGCCGCAGGCCGCACTCGTCGTCGCCGGTGCCGGATCGGGCAAAACGCGGGTGATAACCTATCGCGTGGCGTATCTGATCGAGCACGGCGTTTCGCCGCAGCGTATTTTGCTTGCGACCTTTACGAACCGGGCCGCCCGCGAAATGCTTCGCCGGGTCGAGTCGTTGACGGGGTCGCAAAACGTCCATCGCGTTTGGGGCGGAACGTTTCACCGGATCGCGAATATGATATTGCGGCGGCACGCGGTGAGCATCGGGTACGACCAAAATTATTCGATACTCGACAGCGAGGACGCCCGCGAGATGCTCAACGTCTGCGTCGACGACGCGGCGATCGACACGACCAAAAAGCGTTTTCCCAAAGCCGAGGTCGTCCAGGGCATCATCTCGTACGCCAGCAACACCGATCTGCCCATCGAGGACGTCGTCGCCCTCAAGTATCCGTATTTCGAACCGCTTACCCAGCAAATAAAGCGTGTCGACTATCTCTATCATGATCGAAAACGCGAGCGCAACGTGATGGACTACGACGACCTTTTGCTGAACACAAAACGCCTACTCGTCGAAAAACCGGCGATCGCGGATATCTACGCCGAGCAGTTTCAGCACATTCTCGTCGACGAATATCAGGACACCAATCGCCTGCAGGCCGAGATCATCGACCTGCTCGCCGTCGAGCACCGCAATGTGATGGTCGTCGGCGACGACGCCCAGTCGATCTTTGCCTGGCGTGGTGCTCATTTTGCCAATATCTTTGAGTTTCCGACGCGGTACCCCGAGGCCGAACTGTTTAAGCTCGAGACCAATTACCGCTCGACGCCCGAGATCTTGGGCTTGGCGAACACGTCGATCGCCTCGAACCGCAAGCAGTTCCCCAAGGTGCTGACGGCGGTCCGCCGGTCTCGAGATATCAAACCCGCGATGGTTCCCTGCTCTGACGTCGAGCAGCAATCGGCATTTGTCGCGTCCCGGATACTCGAACTCCGCGACGAGGGCACCGCCCTCGAGGACATCGCCGTGATATACCGCTCACATTACCATTCGATCGAACTGCAGCTCGAACTCTCGCGGCGAAATATCCCGTACCGCATCCAGTCGGGTGTGCGATTTTTCGAGCAGGCTCACATTAAGGACGTCGTCTCGTATCTTCGCATCATCGTCAACCCACGCGACGAACTGGCGTGGAAACGCGTGCTGAAGATGATCCCGGGCATCGGGAACGCCACGGCGAATCGGATCTTTGAAGCGATGCAAATGTCAGAACCGCCTGCGTTAGCGGGTGGGTTCCTCGTTGCCCGTGATCCCGAGGATGCTCGAGCCCACGCGTCAGCATCGGCGAAACCCGGCGCCGACACGGAAAGTGCCTTGGAACCGGTGTCGAATGTACCGCCCTCCCTGACAGTCAGGCTTATGGACGCCGCTCCCAAGCTTCGGGACAAAGCTCCGTGGAAGGACTTTGTCGCTCTGCTCGAAATACTCGTCGACGCCGAAAACCGTGAGCTGCCCGCCAAGCAGATCGAGATCATTCTCGCCGGTGGCTACGAACAGTACCTGCACGAAAATTTTGAGAATGCCGACGCCCGGATCGAGGACCTGAAAGGCTTGGCGGCGTATGCCAACCGGTACAGATCGACCGAGGAATTTCTCTCCGAACTCGCCCTGCTCTCGACCGAGCGGTTCAAGGAACCGCAGCCGCTGGTCGGCGAAGAGGTCGTCCACGGGGGCGACGAGGACGAACTGCTGACGCTCACCTCGGTCCACCAGGCAAAGGGCCTCGAGTGGAAAGCCGTCTTTGTCATCTGGGCCGCCGAGGGCAAATTCCCGTCGCCCAAATCCCTGCGTGAGATCGACAGCGAGGAGGAAGAACGCCGTCTCTGGTACGTCGCCCTGACGCGTGCCAAAGACGAACTCTATCTCACATACCCTTTGCTGATGACCGACTACAACCGGCAGACGGTGCTGCAAAAACCGTCCCGCTTTATCACCGAGTGCCCCGCCGCTCTCTACGAGATCTGGGATCTTGAAGAGGAGTCTGCGATCATAACCGAACCGGCCCTACTCAGCGAGTCCGAAGAATTTATTAACTAATTATCACGCAAACGCGTTACTATGTTCCGTCTATCAATCAAGTCACGATCTCGGAGGCGCAAAAGATGGGATTAAAAGAGCAAATGCTCAGGGTGCTCGATGACGAGCAGACGCGACGGATACGTTTTAGCTTTACTGGTAGCAACCGGGCATCGATCTCGGTGGATATCAGTAGTTTTCGGCGGGTCGCGGGGGCTATCCGCGACGACGTGATCACGGTCGCCGAGGGCGGTGTGGCGGCGGGTTGGGCTCAGTACAACGCCCGCAACAATACCTTTAACGTCTCGACCGGGGCGGAATGGTCGCGGGCATTTAACGCTCTGCTGGTTCACGAATCGGTTCACGCCGCGTTCGATCTGAGCCGCAGTACGCTGCCGTGGCTCGACAACGAGGTCGCCGCCTATATAGCCCAAGGCTACTATCTCCGAAATTCCGGATTCCCGCGTTCGCGTCTGGACGAGCTTGGGCAGCCATATTTGGGCGTTCTGCTCGTCGATTCGGTCATCCGGACCGGCAGTTTCGACTCGGCCCTGATCCAGGAACTTCAGGGGACACTGCTCTCGAGCCCGCAATACCACGGCTACATCCGCGGCACCTTTACCGGCGATGGCTAGGCCGATCGGCGTGGACGTATTCGTGGCAACTATTTACCGACGCCCGTTCCGTGCTAAAATCTTGGCTGGTTCGAATAGCAGGAACACGCCGTTATCATGTCTATTATGAAAGTTTGCCCGATCTGCGACCGTAAGTTTGACGAAGACGTAATTCGATTTTGCACCAAAGACGGCACGCCGCTCGTCGACGTTGCCGTACCGAATTTTGTCGAGATGCCGAGTGCCAATATCGAGGAGCCCGAGGACGATATCGGCGAGATCACCATCATTCGCCGCAAGGAGGTCGTACCGCCGCCGCCGTCGATCGACGAGCTCAACGCCGAACTGCGTTCGACGCAGCAGCCACAGCCCGAACGCATCGTTATACCGACCTCACCGCGCGAGCAGGTGGTGCGGCCAAACGTGTCGCAGGCATATTATCCGCCGCCCCAGCCGTCCAACACGCTCAAGGTCGTCGCCCTCACCGTTTTCGGCACTATCGCCGTGCTCGGCATCGGTGCCGCTCTGTTCTGGTTCCTGCAAAAGGATAAACCGTCAAATTCGAACGTCAATCTCAACACCAATCTCGGCACGTTTAACGGCAACCTCAACCCGAACAACAATCTCAATAATTTCAATTTCAACGCGTCGCCCAATTTCAATACCGGCGCCAACGTCAATACCAATTTCAACACCAACGCGAACATAAAGACGCCGACCCCGACGCCCAAACCGAGCCCCAGCCCGAGTGCGTCGCCCTCGCCGTCGACATCCGCATCACCGACCCCGACCGTCACGCCGCGGCCAACCATGACCGTCCGCCCGTCACCGTCCCCGACGATGCGAACCGGCCCGCGGCCAACCCCGAACCCGGACCGGACCCCGAATTAGTATTCGTTGAGTTAAGATCAAGCAGGCCGTGAGCGTTCTGCCCACGGCCTTTGTTGTTTGGGTGCTAATCAACTAGTCGAATCATCTGTTCTGCCATTTCACTTGTGTAATTCTCCGTCGTTATTTCGAATGGCACAAAATTCCTGACGCCCTCCTGTTTGGGCCGGCGGCTTGCCGCTCTATTTGTGGAGAAGCTTGCTTCTCCGTCGCCGCCCCCACCTTCGGAGCGGCTTGCCGCCGTTTACCGCCGCCAAACGCCCCGCCCGCGGAGAAAGAATTCAAGACGACCGTCGCTCCGGTGAGCGAGACTTATTTAGGGAATATTGTCTGAAATATTCGAGAGTCGACAAAATAGCGGGCCTGGCTCCGATCGGTCTGGCTGATTTAACTAATAATTAGGAAGAATCAACCCAAAAGTAGGAATGTTTCCTACCAGAACTTAAAGTGGGACAAAAGGTGGGACAGACTAAACTATTGTGTTTATTGGCCTAAAGACGTTTTGTCCCATGTCCCACCGGTTTTTTGATTTTTTCTCGTCCGGCGGCGGGACATCCGCGGGACAAGCCGCGGGACAGGGAAACTATTGAAAAGATTAGGCTTAACCCATTTTGTCCCGCTGTCCCGCGTATTTTTTTTATTTGCGTTCGTCCTGATATAGGTTGTCAAATCGCCCCAAGTCCTGACCGGGGTTTACAGATCGGTGGCTGGTTTTCAAAGATCAAGCTTCTAGATCTATTCTATCACGCGTGTCAAGTACAGGGGTGTGTTGTGAGCATGCAACATGACGGCGAGGCAGGACGCGGGCGTGGTGACTCCCGACATGACGGGGTTGACTGCTTCGCCGTAGCTAACGCGCGGGCTTGGGCATTGCGTGCGCAAGGCCCGTGGCTTAGCAAGGGCGATTCATCCGTCGCTGACGCGACACGGATCTCCGGGGCGAAGCCTACCGTGGATTCGGCATCAACTTGAGAATGAAATGAAAAACACAGAGCACCTCACAGTCAGGAAGGGTGGTTCTACCCCCGCTTCTTCTTCTTTTCTTCTGACCAATCCTTCATTGCCCCGTCCAGCTTTTCTGCATCTTCCGGCC
>JAYVUD010000188.1:0-3519 GCA_043788335.1 Chloracidobacterium sp.
AGCTGCGATCGAAACCGGCCCCAACTGGGTGACTGAATACCGGCCGGATCTGCTAGCTTCGCGAACGAACGCAGCGTAGTCGCCGGCGGGAACACCGCCAAGGCGAAAACTACCGTCTTTTCCGGCGCTTGAACTAGCGACCGTCATTCCCGTTGCCAGGTCGCGAAGCCAGATGTCGAGACTCTTAGTATTCTGATTAACGCCCGTGATGCGGCCCGCGAGCGTTCCACAACAATCTTCGCCGGTCGCGTCACCGTACAATTCACGCATCGCAGCAAGATCATCCTCTGAAATGATTCCGTGTGAAATGCTGATCTCTCCGAAAACGCCGTTTCGCGGGGTCACGCGATACATAATGGAGCCGACAACCGGCGAATGGTGAAGGCCGAGTAGATGGCCTATTTCGTGTTTAATGGTCGTCTCGATGTCAAAGGTCCCGTAAGTTCCATCGGTCGAAAATTGCTGAAAGGGATTCAGAACTATGTCGGATTCGGAGATAAGGCCGCGACGATTGACGAAAACTCGCGTCTTCGCCGCGTTACCAGCATCATTCTTAAAAAGCAGAACATTATCAGGGGTTTGCGCGATCGTAAGCAAATTGACGCCGTCTCCAGCCAATCCGGAAGCCGAAACGCTCAATTTGTCCGAGGAAGTTTCGACAATTTCGATGTTGGCGACACTCCGCCAAGCGTCTAAACTCCGGCGGATCGCTGTCAACACATCGCTACCAAACTTGATGTTCGGAGCGTCTTGTAGCATTGATTGCGAGATAGCTATACGAATCGGCCCGCTTCGCCAGCGAGGTTTAACTGTTGCGGTCGGTGCTAACGGCACAATTCCAGCCACCAAGGTGGTGGACGTCATCGCAAGTAGTACTATCGCGAGCAGGAGTCGACGCATTAGAAAACCTCAAAGTTACTTCGCGGACTGAGACGAATCGCCCGGACCATCAATCTGCACCTTTTCGAGATCGGCAAATCCGACGATCAGAAGCAGGGTCACCAGCGCGAGTGTCGCAAGGACGTACAAAACAGATATTTGCTCATAAGCGATCAGAGCCGCGATCACAATACCGACGACAAGCATCCAGAACAATGCAACAGTACGGCGGTTAAATCTTTTTCCAAGTTTAGGCATACAAAACAGTATATTAGCTAAACCGCAATTGACACAACCCCTTAATTGACGTTTTCCTGACCATCACCGCTGTTCTACTCGACGATTCGCAACGGGAGCACTGTCGGTCTAGGGGTTTGGGCGAGCTGCACGACCGGAGCGTATCTGCGTTTAGCCGAATTCTTTTGAGCCACTTCGACAATGTCATAGGGCATCAACTCGGGATCCTTTTCGGTGCCGGCGGATATCTTATTAAGGTCGGCTTCGATCACCAGTGGGTCCAGTGCCCGGCGCCTGTAAACGGTTACCATCCCTCTCTCGGCCTCTTTCGACGTGCCGCCTGCCATCGCGATCACACGCGAAAGTGTGAGGCCCGGACGGGACATCAGCGGCTTTGGGTCATTGACGCCTCCGATAACATAGATCGGAACAGACCGGAGGACGGTAATCATATCGCCGCTCCTTATCGACGGGTTTGCTCCGGCAGTTCCTTTCAAAAGATCTGATATTTTTATGGTTGTGATTGATGTTTCGTTGCTCTTGAGGTCGATAGCTTTCTTTCCCTTGTCTGACGGAACCGCCACATTAAATGCTGTGCAGTCAAGATTTGGCGGGCGGAACAATTGAATCTCCCCGCTGGAATCGTCACTGATCCCGCCGCTCAGCACCAAAAGCTCACGCAGATCAATAGACCTTCGCAATTGAAATCGCTGCGGATTGCGTACCGCTCCATCGACGACCGCGACGGCGCGGTTGGTCTTGTCGACGATCCTGACAACCACCTTTGGGTCGCGGAGTAGTTTTGAGAATGCAGCGGCAGCGGCGGTACCGATGTCGATTTCGCTGCGGCATAGCCCGTAAACCGGCTCGCTATATGTATTCAGACCGTCGAGGAATCCCTCGGGGTTCAGTTTGCCACGCCAATCGAACTCAGTACTGCCGAGAACATCGACGTCAATAATGTCGCCGAAATGAACGAGATCCGATTCTCCGGCCGGATTTTGCTGCGGGAATATTGCGGTTGGAAACACAAGCAGGAACATCGCGGAGACCAACAATCGCGACGAAAGGTTCCCTATCGGCAGATCTTTCATCGACGATTGAACTGCGGGCCGGGATTTCCAAGAACTTCTTTGGAACATACACCCTAGGTCGCCGAATCCTTCGGAGCTTTTCTCTTCTTTTTTTCGTAACGCTTGTCAATGGTTCCGGGCACGGCAAATCCGGTAAATTCCCAGTTACAGTTGTCACAGAGCAGATGGTAGCGAAATACCAACTTGGACAAGAAAGCCGTTGGGCGATATCCGCGGCGAATGCGGCCGCTTCCACATTTAGGACAGTTTTGGGAAATCATGATTTAATTATAAAACAAAAACCACAAACATACGGCCTATTGGCCGCTACTCGCCAACTGGCGGAGCTTCTCGATCTCCACGTTTATTCTATCCGCAATAATGTCGCGGCCCGAGTTCGCAACATTGTCGCGGCCGAGATAAAACAGTGCGTCGCGGTAAAGAGCTCTCGCCTGCTTAAGATCACCCTCATATGCGGCTCGTTCAGCCGCTTCGATAGAGTGGGAAACCTCGACCGACACTATCATCTCATCGAGCAGGTCACGGGTCTCGATCAGCGACCGTTCGTCCGGATAATATTTCAATGCATGCTCGATCACGCCGAGCGCGTTACGCGTTGCCCCAATCTTTTCGACCGCATGTTCTTTGTTCGCGGCCTCTCGGCTCAAATTTTGAGACTCGACCTCAGCCCACTGGAGCATATGGAAACGGTGCTGGCGGCGAACGCTGTCCCGCCCCTTGAGCATAGCTCCGAGCCGTGGCGAACCGGGCCCGATCGTCCCCAATTCCCTCTCGTTGCGCGCCAAGTAAGCTTCGCATAGTTCGAACACCTCCCGATGTACGGCGGCAAATTTGCCAAGAACTTTAGCCGCGTCGGATTTACGCTGGATCTCCGTGATGAGAAACGCGTTCACCTCTACCGTAAGTTTGCCCGAATTACGTTCGCTCTTCAATCTAGAATGAACGTCGGCCGCCTGCCTGTCAAAAAATCTATTGTTCGAAATAACGTTGTTCCGTGCCCGCCGCAGTATCCACTCGCGAAGTATTACGGCTCCGACAAGCACGATTCCCGAACTTATCCCCGCCGAAAGCCATGGTGTATCATCGCCGTTATCGTGCAGGACACCCCACACAACGATAAAAAATGCGAGAGCCAAGGCAACGGACAAAAAGTAATAATTAGAGGCTGGCAACCAAAAAGGCCGGTGCGAGCGCATCGGAACCATACTGTCTTGAGGCCTCGAAAGAGATTTGTCCGGTCTAAAAGTCAATATTATTCAGCAGCGTCGGGGACAACCTGCCGGGACGCTCCCCTAATAGTGGGTTCTTT